>DATIKH010000084.1:0-23409 GCA_035477775.1 Bacteroidales bacterium
TTCTTTTACAAATCAACAAACATTCGGGTTACAGTAAACGGGAGCGAAATTAAGGATAAGGTATTCAGTATTGCTATTGGAATTGGTCAATATAATGGTGGTGGTATGAAACAGGCTCCTGACGCACGCCCCGATGATGGACTGTTTGACCTAACCATTATAAAGCATATGAAAAAAACTTCTATGCTGGCAAATCTCAAGAACCTTTACTCCGGACAGATAAAAAAAGTGAAGCAGGTTCAAATACTCCAAGGGAACAATGTGCGAATTGAGTCTGATATCCCCATTCTATTGGAAACCGACGGCGAATCGCTTGGGTACTCGCCTTTTGAGTTCAACATATTACCCAAGAGTTTGAAAATTATTATGAATCATATCGCCCCTTAAACCCAAGCATAGTTGCCAAATGGTAAAAGCAGAAGAAACATTCAAAAAGGTTATTTCGCATTGTAAGGAGTACGGATTTATTTTTCAGTCGAGCGAGATTTACGATGGTCTGAGCGCTGTATATGATTACGGTCAAAACGGTGTCCTCCTGAAAAACAACATCAAGGACTACTGGTGGAGGGCGATGGTGCAGTTTCATGAAAATATTGTCGGCATTGACTCGGCAATCTTTATGCACCCAACCATTTGGAAAGCCTCCGGGCATGTGGATGCATTTAATGATCCCCTGATCGACAACAAAGACTCCAAGAAAAGGTACCGGGCCGATGTGCTCATCGAGGAACATGTTGAAAAGCTTAAAGAAAAAATAAACAAGGAAGTAGAAAAAGCCTCCACAAGGTTTGGAGAAAGTTTCAATGCTGCTTTGTTTTGCCAGACCAATCCCCGCGTAGTGGAGTACAAAGAAAAGATAGAGAGCATCAACAAGCGGTTTGTTTCGGCTTTGGAAGAAAACAGGCTCAACGATGTAAAGGCACTTATTGAGGAATTGGGCATTGTATGCCCTGTGTCGGGCTCGCGCAATTGGACGGAGGTGAGGCAGTTCAACCTGATGTTTAGCACGCAGATGGGATCCCTGAGCGAAGATGCCAACCTCATTTATTTGAGGCCTGAAACGGCCCAGGGTATTTTTGTTAATTACCTGAATGTTCAAAAAACAGGGCGAATGAAGCTTCCCTTCGGAATAGCCCAGATTGGGAAAGCTTTCCGCAATGAGATTATTGCCCGTCAGTTCATTTTCCGAATGCGGGAGTTTGAACAAATGGAAATGCAGTTTTTTGTGCAGCCAGGACAGGAAATGGAATGGTATGAATATTGGAAGCAGGAGCGCCTGAAATGGCATTTGTCGCTGGGTATTCCGGCCGAAAAATTCCGTTTCCATGACCATGAAAAACTGGCACATTATGCCAATGCGGCTTCCGATATTGAATTTGAATTCCCATTCGGATTCAAAGAACTTGAAGGCATTCATTCCCGAACCGATTTCGACCTTGCTGCCCACCAGGAGTACAGTGGCAAAAAGCTTCAATATTTCGACCCCGAAACCAACCAGAGCTATGTTCCATACGTGGTTGAAACCTCCATTGGACTTGATCGCACATTTCTGGCAATTCTTTCGCATGCCTACCGTGAAGAGAAGCTCGACGACGGAAGCGAAAGGACTGTGCTCAGCATTCCCCCCATACTCGCACCAATAAAAGTTGCTGTATTGCCCCTGGTAAAAAAGGACGGATTGGCCGAAAAGGCGCGTGAAATTTTCGACCAGCTAAAATTTCATTACATGTGCCAGTACGATGAAAAGGATGCCATCGGGCGACGCTACCGCAGGCAGGATGCCGTAGGAACACCTTACTGTATAACCGTTGATAATCAAACCATTGAAGACGATACGGTTACTATTAGGGAAAGAGATAGTATGCAACAGCAGCGCATACCGGCATCGCAAATTGCCTCAGTGGTAGCAAAGTTAATCAACCCCAGGTTGTAAAAATCGATTTATTGGGGTTGGAATTTCATTGTTGCTCCGAAAGGCCGGATAGGAAAAACCTTTTGGGAATACCGTTGTTAAATTTTAATTGTCCTTTCCAAGCCAGAAACTACAGCAGGAAATGAACCTTAATGAAATTAAGGCGCCTTTAGAGGGCCACCTGAAGCATTTCGAATCCCATTTCAGGGAGTCGATGCGAAGCAATGTTCCGCTCCTTACTACGATAACCCGATACATCGTAAAACGAAAAGGCAAGCAAATCAGGCCGCTCTTCGTTTTCTTTTCTGCTGATCTTTTTTCGGGCATTACTCCCAGAACCTACCGTGGTGCTACCCTTATCGAAATGCTGCATACAGCAACACTGATTCACGACGATGTAGTTGACGACAGCAACGAGAGGCGGGGATTTTTTTCGCTGAACGCGCTCTGGAAAAACAAAATTTCGGTTCTTGTAGGAGACTACCTGCTTTCGAGGGGACTATTGCTCTCTCTCGAAAACGATGATTACGACCTGCTCAAAATAGTTTCGGCCTCCGTACGCGAAATGAGTGAAGGCGAACTGCTTCAAATGGAAAAGGCAAGGTCTTTAAACATTGATGAAGAGGTTTATTTCGAAATTATCAGAAAAAAAACGGCCTCACTAATTGCTTCGTGTCTTGCCTGTGGGGCTGCATCGGCTGGCCAACCTCCCGAAGTAATAGAAAAAATGCGGCAAATAGGCGAATATATCGGCATTGCATTTCAAATTAAAGACGATTTGCTCGATCTGGACTTTTCCCCGCAAACGGGCAAACCCGCAGCTGCCGACATCAAAGAGCGAAAAATGACCCTCCCATTAATCTACACGCTCAATCGTGCCAGCTATTCAGAGAAAAGAAAGATGGTGAATATTGTTAAAAACCATGGAACCGACAGGGAAAAAGTTTCATGGGTAATAGAGCAGGTTCGGAAATATGGAGGTGTGGATTATGCCAAGGAGGCCATGAAAAAATACCGCGACAAAGCAATCGAAGACCTTTGGCTTTTCCCTGAAAAACCCGCAAGGGAATCACTTAAAAGCCTGATCGATTTTACCATAGAACGGCAAAGTTGATCTTACTCAGATAGGTTCAATTCATAAGTAGCAAAAAACTACTTTTGCTTATCGGATTTCGCAAAATATCTTGCTGTGATACTGCGACCTAAAATAGTAAAACTACGCCTGTTCGATCAATGGTTTTACTTTAAACGAAATCTTCCTGGCCGCATAAACAAATGGATGCTTTTTCTGGGCTTTCTTGGCCTGTTGTTGGCATTGTACGACTTTGGTTTTCACAGAGTTGTAGAATGGCAGCATTTTGTAAACAGGGCTTATGGCGTTTTCTTTTTGCTCCTTTCAGGTTTACAAGCCATCCGTTTGGTGTTTCATTACCCCAAAAGGGTTTCCGCACCTTTGCTTGTATCGGAAATAGCCATGCTGTGTTTATGCCTTATTGCTCTAACGCTGCATTGGGTATATCCTTTAACTTCGCCCAACCTCGATGACTGGTCGGAAAACTACGAGTTTCGGATTTTTTACAACCTGCTTCTGCTACTGAATTTCATCATAGAGTTTTCGCGCACCAGTCTCGGTTTTATGAGGATCAGATTTAACCCTCCATTACTTTTTGCCGGGAGTTTCTTTTTTCTGATCATTCTGGGGGCTGGCTTGCTGATGCTTCCCAGGGCAACCTACGATGGGATTAGTTTCATAGATTCCTTGTTTACTGCAACCAGCGCTGTGTGCGTTACAGGGCTGATTGTGGTTGACACTGCCACCCATTTCACCCGATTTGGGCAGGTAATTATTTTGCTGTTAATTCAATTGGGGGGGCTGGGAGTTCTGGTATTCACCAGTTTGTTCGGGTTTTTCTTTCAAGGCTCTCATTCTTTTCAGAATCAAATTTTTTTAAAAGATTTTATAAATGAAGAAAGGCTGGGAGAAATTTTTAAAACCCTAGCAAAAATTGTAGCCTTCACCCTTATTATCGAATTTATAGGCGCAGTTTTTATTTTTAAAACCCTGCCCGCACATTTCAGCCACATGGAAAGGGCCTGGTATGCTGTGTTTCATTCGGTTTCGGCATACTGCAATGCTGGCTTCTCAGTGTTCACTTACGGTCTTTACGATGCCTCAGCAGGAGTGCGCTATCAGTACAACCTGCATCTCGTTATTGCACTACTGATTATCGTTGGAGGTATAGGGTTTCCTGTTTTATTGAATTTTTACAGCTTTGTGAAACATGTTGCAAAAAACCTCTGGAACCGGATCACCAAGGGAGACATCTACCATCATACCCCTTGGGTAATCAGCGCAAGCACACGTCTGGTTCTGGTTTCTACAGTAATTTTGCTGGTAGCCGGCACTTTCAGCTTTTGGCTTTTCGAAAGAAACGGGATTTTGGAGGGAATGACAGCTTATGGAAAATCTGTTACCTCTTTTTTTGCAGCAGTAACACCCCGCACAGCAGGCTTCAACACATTCGACCTGACTGCACTTGCCTTGCCCACCATTATACTTTATTTAGGGCTTATGTGGATAGGGGCATCGCCCCATTCGACAGGCGGAGGCATCAAAACAAGCACTTTTGCCCTGGCATTTTTAAACGTCATCAGTATGGCAAAAGGTAAGAACAGGGTGGAGTTTTTTGGGCGCGAAATTACGTCTGAGAGCATCGGTAGGGCATTTGCAATTGTAATTATGTCGGTGGTGGTTATCGGGGTATGCATTGGGGGCATCGCCTACACCAATCCTGGATTGCCTTTTACGGCAATAGTTTTTGAGAGTATTTCTGCCTTCAGCACAGTTGGTCTTAGTCTTGGAATCACCCATCAGCTCGACGAAACCGGAAAGCTGTTTCTAATAGCCACCATGTTCATTGGCCGAATTGGTACATTAACCATTCTGGTGGCCTTTTTTAGGAAACTTTCCAGTTGGAACTATCGGTATCCGAGCGAGCAAATTTTCATTAACTAACCATTATGCACCATGAAGTATATTATTTTCGGCCTGGGCAATTTTGGCTCATCACTGGGAGCCATGCTTACAGATCTGGGCCATGAGGTAATCGGGGTCGACAGTGATATGCACAAAGTCGAATCGCATCGCGAGCGAATTACAAACACCATTTGTCTTGATGCTACCGATGAGTTCGCTATAAAAACACTTCCTCTGGCTGAAGCCGATGCAGTTATCGTGGCTATAGGCGACGACTTCGGAGGCTCTGTTATGATTACCGCCCTTCTACGTCAAAAAAAAGTGAAAAGGCTTATTACCCGCTCCACTTCGCCAGTACATCAATCTGTTTTCGAAGCCCTTGGCGTTGAAGAAATCCTGCATCCCGAACTGGATGCTGCCGAACTTTTGGTCAAACGGCTGTCGTCTCCAAATCTCGTCGATGCCAACCTTGTTGGTAAAGACCACCAGGTGATTGAATTTATTGTACCCAAAAGGTATGTGGGGTGCAAAGTTGTTGAGCTTGACCTTAAAGGCAGGTTCAACATCAATCTTATTTCCATTATAAAACATCGCACTTCGGGCAGTAGCCTCTCAGAACCCTTCAATCCGGGTCAGGCTGTTGATTTTGTCTATGCGGGCTCCACTCTGGAGGAGAACGACGTACTGGTGCTTTTTGGCCGACATGGCGACCTCAAAAAGTTTATGGGGGAGTAATACTCAGGAGCATTTTAGCGGCATACATGCCGGCTGACCTCAGAGTGTTTTTATGTAACAACGGGCTCTTTTGTGAAGCCTGGTTTCGTAGCCGGCCCACAATTGCTGCACCTTCTGATTGTTTTCCAATTCTCGGGTTGTTTCAACCTGTTTAATGCCACGCCGTTTGAAGGTTGCAAATATTTTCTCGAAAATAAGGGCGTGCATGCCCTTGTTTTGGTAATCCGGCCTGACTGCAATCAGCAACATATCGACCGTATCGTTGAACCGCAACGCCCATAGCAACCTGATAAAGCCAAACGGAAACAAACGCCCCCGAATTTTTTGCAAAGCCTTTGCCAATGAAGGTATTACAAGTCCTAATGCAACCATTTCGCCGGCATTATTCAGAACAATAGCCATATAGTCGGGATGCACCTTTTTAAGATAAACGTCAGCAAGCTTCTTTTTTTGAGCAGCCGTAAGGGTTGAAAATGCATACAGATCGCTGTAAGATTCGTTGAGCAGACTAAAGAACCGGTCGGCGTATTTTTGCAAGTCTTTATTGCTTTTAAGGTCAGCGTGCCTTACCTGATAACGGGTTTTTATCAGCTCGGCCGCCTTAATAAGTTTATCCGGGAGGCCACTTGGAACTTTAATATTGTACTCCACCCAATCAACGTCCTTTTCGAAACCGGCTTCCTTGAGCATGGTGTCATAATAAGGAAAATTGTACCTGCCAAAAGAAGTAGGAAGTTCTTCGAATCCTTCTACCAACACTCCCGAGGCGTCGAAAGAAGAGAACCCCAAGGGCCCGTGTAACTGCTCCATCCCCTTTTCACGAGCCCAGTCTTCCACGTTTTTCAACAATGCTTCAAGAACAGACTGATCCTGCACAAAATCGAGCCATCCAAACCGCATCAGGCGGGTGTTACGCTCCTCATTATAACGATGATTTAATATGGCGGCAATCCGGCCGGCAATTTCGCCATTTTTAAAGGCCAGCCAATAGCGTGCTTCGCAATGCTCGAAGGCAGGGTTTTTATCTTTCGAAAGTGTGATTATCTGGTTTCGATGAATAGGCGGGACGTAATTATGATTGTTTTTGTACAAAGTATCAGGAAACCGAACAAAATCCTTTAGCTCGCACAGGGTATTGACTTCTTTGGTTGATATCGACATGAAACTTACGGGTTAATCCTAATTAAGGTTTAGAAAAAAAATCACCTGCAAAGTACAGTAATATTTTCAAATAATTAAACTTTGAGGTTCAATTAGCCTGCAGCTTGGTCTTATCCTTTGGGTTCCAAAGTATTCAGACTAGGTGCAGGGTCTGCACCCCGTAAGCCGATTCACTTCATCCCCTTACAAAGCTACGGCATGTTATGTTTTTACCTGCAAGAATGTGCCTGAAAAAGGCTTTTAAGAAGGGTGTATCCGGGTTATTTAACAGATGGGCCAGGGTTTGGTCGTGGGTGATTTTTCCTTGATCTAACACGATAACCCGGTCGGCATAAAAGGGAATACCCTCGGCATCGTGGGTAACAAAAATGGTTGTAACGCCGGTTTTTTTAATAATTTGCTCCAATTCATCCATCAGGTGAACCCTGGTGGGCGCATCGAGCGATGTAAAAGGCTCGTCGAGAAAAAGCACCTCGGGTTCAACCGCAAAGGCCCTTGCAAGGCTCACACGCTGGGCTTCGCCGCCCGATAGTCCCCTGACATTTCTATGAGCAAAACGCTCGATACCAAGCCTCTCGATCCAAAAGGCCGTTCTTTCTTTAACCAGGTTGCTGTGTAGTCCCCTAAGCTTTAGTCCGGCAGCAACATTAAACCAAACAGAGCCGCTTAGCAACAGGCTTTCCTGAAACACCGTGGCCATTTTTCGGCGGGCAGCCAGATTACATTGTTTGGTATTGCAAGGTTTTCCATGAAACAACACTTCGCCCTGTGTGGGTTTAATTAAATACCCAAGAGTTTTCAAGAGGGTACTTTTCCCGGCGCCGTTGGGGCCAATGACAACCACAACCTGCCCTTTTTTAATTTCGAGGTGAGGTACCTCAAGGATGGTTTTACCTTCTTTGGCAATTATAAGGTTAGTTGCTGCAAGGTGGTGTCCGGAAGTCATTGAATCCCCCCCCTTCTTTGTTGAACTCTTGTTAAAACAAAGGTTACAGCAAATGCCAGGGTAATAAGGATAATGCTCAAAGCCATTGCCAGAGAAAAGTTTCCTTTAGAAACTTCCATAACAATTGCGGTGGTGAGCACACGGGTTTCATCTTTGATGTTGCCTCCCACCATCATCGAAGCCCCAACTTCTGAAATGACACCTCCAAATCCAGCAATAACAGCAGCAAGTAATGACAATCTTGATTCCCTGAGCAACTTTAACCATAGTTGAAAGCGCGATGCACCCATTGCACGAATCTGAAGCAATAAGTTTGGATTTAATTGTTGCACCCCTGCCATGGTAAATCCGGTTACCAATGGGACAGCGATGAGGGCCTGAGCTATAATAATTGCTGCAGGTGAATACATTAGGCCCAAAGCCCCCAAAGGGCCGCTCCGCCATAGAAAAATACTTACTACCAGACCCACTACCGTTGGTGGCAGACCCATACCCGTATTTACAGAGGCCATGATAACTTTTCGCCCCCTGAACCTCGACAAAGCCAAAACAATCCCAACCGGAACTCCTATAATCACACTTATGAATGTTGCCAACCCTGATACGGCAAGGCTTAGCAGAGCAATACTAATGGTTTGTGAATCGCCCGAAAACAAGAGATTTAGCGCCTCGATCAGGCCGTGCCAAAAAAGTTCCATTAAAAAAAATCTAAATTAAAAACCGGCCGATGCTGCTATTTCGCTTTTGGCGTTGAAAAATAATGGCTGACCAAATTGTGCTTTCCCAAAAATTTCAATTACTTTTTGTGCTTCTTCGGAGAGCATAAAGGTTCTGAATGCCTCTGCGCCTTCACGATTTATTTTATCCGAAGCAGCCATGCTTGTCAGCAAAATATGATAAGGATTATCCATACCCGGTTTATCTCCTAACAATATGGCAAGGTCAAGGTTATGACTTAATGCCACGAATGTTCCCCTGTCGGTCAAAGCATAAGCCTGGCGCTCCGATGCCACATTCAGGGTTGTTCCCATCCCTGAACCTGTTTCTGCATACCAATTGCCCGAAGGAGTAATGCCAGCCTCGTCCCATATTTGAAGTTCCAGCTTATGCGTTCCGGATTCATCGCCCCTCGACACAAATGGACTACCCCTTCTTTTTATTGCCATGAACGCTTCTGCAGGAGAACCAAGAAGTTTAATTTGGGCAGGATCGGGTTTAGGACCTACTACAACAAAGTCATTAATCATTACAAATGTCCGGTCTTCCACAAAGCCTTTCTCTACTGCAAGCAATTCTTGTTGGGGGGAATGAACTAAAAGGACATCAACCTCTCCCCTCTCGGCCATTGCCAAGGCTGCACCTGAACCCATCGAAATAAGCTTAACATCATAGCCAGTCTTGCTTTCAAAAAGATGAACCAAAGTATCCATCAGGCCGGTGTCAACAGTAGTTGTTCCAGCTGCAAGGATTAAATTCGGATTTTCGGGCAATGCAACTTCTGCTTGTCCGGATTCGCGCCGGTTGCTTCCAAACCAATTACATCCGGTTGATGCCACCAAAAGGGCAGCCACGACTCCAAATGTTACCAATCTGCATTGGATCATAAGAAAAGGTTAATATAATTGGGTTTAAATATTTCTGAATCAATTCCAATAGCCATAAGGGTATCCAAAGCTTTTTAAATCTGATCGTGATATCCCATTTAAAGAAAAGACCAGGGTTTGCAATGACCCTTCAAAATTATCAAGAATTCGGTAATACGGCATTTTTCGAGTTTTTAAACAAAAACTTTTCTAAAATGCAGATAATTGATTCGCTTTTTCGAAAAAGTACTTTTGAAATCTTTCCCGGCAAATTCTACCTTTGGAGTGAAATAAAAAGTGTTTCTTATGGATTTTTTGCAACTTGTCAATCTTAGGGAAAGTACCCGAAAATATGCCGATAATGCAGTTGAGCAGGAAAAGATTGAAGTGATACTTGAAGCCTGCCGCCTGGCTCCATCGGCCTGCAACAGTCAACCCTGGAAATTTGTGGTTGTAAACGACCGGGAAATAGGTCTCGAAATGGCCAAAGCAACCTTCAGCACCCTGGTTCAATTCAACAGGTTTGTGTTGCATGCGCCTGTTATAGTTGCCCTGGTGTCGGAGCCCGCTTCGGTAATTTCCAAATTTGGCAGCGCTGTGAGCGACCGCAACCTGGCTTTGATCGATTTGGGAATAGTTGCCGAACATTTTTGCCTTCAGGCAGCGGAGCTCGGGTTGGGTACCTGCATGATCGGCTGGTTCGACGAAAAAAAAGTGAGAGGACTGTTGGGCGTGCCGAAAAACAAAAGGATTCACTTGCTCATTACACTTGGCTACCCCGCTTCCGACAAAAAAAGAAAAAAAATCAGGAAATCAGTTAGCCAGATAAGTTCCTACAACCGGTATTGATTTATTTTTGTTTGAAATTCTCTGGCTTCAAAAATATTGCTTTGGCTGCATGTTTGTCTGAAAGTACTGTTTGTAGAGACATCTCAAGCCAACTCCATCAAACATAAACCATTTAAAACAGTTTATTAATGAAAACCATTTTTCTTACCATCGGGATACTCCTGGCTGTGTTCATGGCCGGATATGGCCCCGACCGCTTAAAAAAAGACGATATGGGTGTAATTCCTGAAGAGGCCATTGTAATGGTCGTTGGCCAATTGGTCGAAAAACATGGCGAAGCGCTTCGCCCCCTGATTGAGAGAGGCGTAAAACAAACCGCTGCTCTTTGGAAACATGAAGACGGCACAGTTGATGAGTTCAAAGCCTTTTGTCTCGAGAATTATATTGGTGATGAACAGGCCCGGCTGACCCTCTTCGAAAAACTTTCGGCCAATTTTGAAGTCCTGTTTGGGTATTTGAACCAGGTGAATATTGAGTTGAACAAACCCATTCACTTAGAACGTGGCCCCATTACACCGGTAGATGTGATGTTTGGGTCGTATGCTCCCTTTGCCCACCTAAGCGACGATTTGTTTGGAAATAAAGTTGCTTTTTTAACCATCCTTAATTTTCCCTTTTACACTCTGGACGAGAAAGAAACGCTTGGGGCAAACTGGACACGCCGCGACTGGGCTTATGCCCGCATGGGCGATATGTTCACATCGAGGGTTCCTTCGGCTGTTAATCAGCAAATGACCCAAGCCGGAACACTTGCCGAAAAGTACATTTCGGAATACAACATCATAATGGGGCAGCTTTTGAATGATGCCGGCCAAACCCTGTTTCCTGAAAACCTACGTTTAATATCGCATTGGGGGCTTCGCGACGAAATCCGAAGCTTGTATGCCGGCGGCAATGGTCTTGAAAAACAGCTAATGATTTACCAGGTTATGCGCCGTATCATAGCCCAGGACATTCCCCAACGGGTAATCAACAATTCTGATTACCAGTGGAATCCATTTTCAAATGAAGTTTTCAGGGATGGAAATCCCGTAGAGGCGGTTCCAGAACCTGATACAAGATATTACCACCTTTTAAACAATTTCAGGGCTGCCCGTGCGGCCGATCCCTATTCGCCTAATTATCCCACGGCCATAGAGCGGGCCTTTGATGCAGGACTTGAAATGTCGCAGGCCGAAGTAGAGTCGCTTTTTGTTGATTTGGTTAGCTCGCCTCTGCTCAAAGAGGTTGGAACTCTAATAAGCCAAAGACTTGGAAGACCTTTGCAGCCATTTGATATCTGGTACGATGGTTTCAAGGCCCGTAGCGCTATTTCTGAGGAAAAACTCGATGCCATAACCCGCAGTCGTTTCCCAACCCCTGAAGCCTTCAGCCGCGAAATGCCCAACATGTTGAGAAAGTTTGGCTGGGACAGCGAGCGTGCCCAATGGCTTTCATCCAAAATTACCGTCGAAGGATCGCGTGGAGCAGGTCACGCCTGGGGAGCCCAGATGCGGGAGAAGAATTCGTACCTGAGAACACGGATAGCCCAGGAAGGAATGGACTATAAAGGATTCAACATAGCCATCCATGAACTGGGACATAATGTGGAACAAACCATTACATTGCACGATGTAGATTACTACCTCATGCGTGGCGTACCCAATACCGCCTTTACCGAAGCCTTGGCTTTTATTTTTCAGGTTCGCGACCTTAAATTGTTGGGTATTGTTGATGAAAACCCGGACCAGGCACATCTCAGGGCACTTGATGTTTTTTGGGGAACTTATGAAATAATGGGGGTATCGCTGGTTGATATGGCAGTTTGGAAGTGGATGTATGAAAATCCGGATGCTACCCCAGCCCAACTCAGGGAACAAACCCTGGCCATCGCCACCGATGTTTGGAATAAATATTTTGCCCCGGTTTTTGGAGTGAATGATTCGCCTATCCTGGCTGTTTATTCGCACATGATCAGCTATCCGCTTTACCTGAGCGCCTATCCGCTGGGGCACCTGATTGAGTTTCAGATCGAGGGTAAACTTACCGGCATGAACGTGGCCGGCGAAACTGACAGGATGTTTAAAGTCGGGAAACTAACTCCACAGCATTGGATGTACCATGCACTGGGAGTGCCGGTTTCGAATCAGCCCATGTTCGATGCTGCTGCAAAGGCCTTGCAGCAGTTGAAATAGACTAATTATAATTTACGGAGTTTAATCGATAAAAACCTCAGGAGTCATATCATTCCTGGGGTTTTTAGCTAGTTGCTAAATGACTTCTTTTAATACCAATTCCTCTACAAATTTGGGATAGTGCTGATACTCGAGTTGTTGTACCCTAAGGGCAAGGCTTTCGGGTGTATCGTCCTCTAAAACCGGGCACCGCGCCTGAAAAAGCACAGGGCCTTCGTCGTAGAATTCATTCACATAGTGAATACTAATTCCGGATTCTGATTCACCATGATTTATTACCGCTTGGTGAACGCGCATTCCGTACATTCCCTTACCTCCATACTTGGGTAGAAGCGCCGGGTGAATATTTACAACGCGTTCAGGAAAAGCACCAAGCAAAAAGTCAGGTACTTTAAACAAAAAACCGGCTAAAACAATAAAATCTATCTGGTTCTCATGAAAAAGCCCTAAAACCAATTCGGGATCGGACCATTGATCGCGCCGAACAACAACATGAGGGATTTTAGCTTTGGCAGCACGTTTGAGCACCTGAGCTTCGGGGTTGTCAGAAACCACCAGTGCTACCTCGATAAAGTCGTTTAATTTGAAATGTTCAATAAAATTTGCAACATTGGTCCCCCTTCCGGAGGCCAACATGGCAAGCCTAATTTTTGACCCAATCTTATCCATTACCATTTTATGTAACCAAATGTATGGCAAAATTGAAATAATTTAACTGATGTTCTAAAGAAAAAACGGCAATTAATAGCATTTCTTTAATTATGGCAAAAGTTTATATTCTTTATAATATTGATTTTCTTTGATTTACGATTCAAAATCAAAAATTGAAGCTTAAAAAGTTGGTGGATACCATTATAATTTTTTTCTTTGCAGTCTGTTTTAAACACAAAAAAAGGAGAAACTATGTCTGACATTACATCAAGAGTAAAAGCCATCATTGTTGACAAGCTAGGGGTTGATGAGAAAGAAGTAACCCTTTCGGCCAGTTTTACCAATGATCTGGGTGCAGATTCGCTTGACACTGTTGAACTCATCATGGAATTCGAAAAAGAGTTCAATATTACTATTCCAGACGACCAAGCCGAAAAAATCGGCACGGTTGGAGATGCTATCGCCTATTTGGAGAAGAACTTATAATCTGAACCCAAAGCGCTACCAATGAAACTCAAAAGAGTAGTAGTTACAGGCCTTGGCGCATTAACACCTATTGGCAATACCGTTCCAGAATACTGGAACGGTTTGCTTAATGGCGTAAGTGGCGCTGCACCTATTACCAGTTTCAATCCCGAGAAGTTTAAAACACGGTTTGCCTGCGAAATAAAGAATTTTGATGTGGGCGCCCACTTCGATCGCAAGGAAGCTCGCAAATATGATCCTTATACCCAATACGCCCTGGTTGTTGTAGAAGAGGCCTTGCGCGATGCCAATATCGACACACAACAAGTTGACCCCGACCGGGTTGGTGTAATATGGGGAAGCGGAATAGGCGGTTTGCAAACATTTCTCGAAAATATTTCTGATTTTGCCAGGGGAGATGGCACACCCAGATTCAGCCCGTTTTTCATACCGAAGATGATTGCTGACATTGCCGCTGGGCAGATATCGATCAAATACGGCTTCAGAGGGCCCAATTTTTCAACTGTATCGGCTTGTGCATCAGCGGCCAATGCCATCATTGATGCTTTTAATCTGATACGTCTTGGAAAGTCTGATATTATTGTTTGCGGAGGTTCAGAAGCGGCCATTAACGAAGCCGGTGTGGGCGGATTCAGCGCCATGCATGCCCTTTCGGAGCGCAACGACGACCCTGCTTCCGCGTCGAGGCCTTTCGACAAAGACCGCGACGGGTTTGTCATAGGCGAGGGAGCAGGTGCCATAATTCTCGAAGAACATGATAAAGCGCTCTCGCGAGGAGCCAAAATTTACGCCGAAGTTTCGGGCAGCGGCCTTTCGGCAGACGCCTATCACATGACCAGCCCCCATCCCGAAGGACTTGGAGCTATGAATGTAATGAGATACGCATTGGAAGAAGGCGGACATTCGATCCAGGAAGTAGATCATATAAATACTCATGGAACATCAACCCCGCTAGGCGACATAGCAGAACCGAAAGCCATAGCCAGTCTTTTTGGCGAACACGCTTACAAGATCAGCATCAATTCGACCAAATCCATGACAGGCCATTTGCTTGGTGCCGCTGGAGCAGTAGAAGCCATTGCCACAATCCTGGCACTTAAGAATGACATTGTGCCTCCGACCATCAATCACTTTACCGACGACCCGGAAATCGACAACAAGCTTGATTTCACATTCAACAAGGCAAGGAAAAGAACAATTAACCTGGCGCTTAGCAATACTTTCGGATTTGGCGGGCACAATGCCTGCGTTGCATTTAAAAAATACACGCAATAGGTTCCACAATTTGCGCTTTCTATCGGTTCTATCCAAAAATAAAAACACCTCCGAATTCAAAATTCGGCAAGCCATTAAGGCTATCTTAGGTTTTTATCCCAAAAACCTAACCGTATATCAACTTGCCTTCCGGCATCGCTCAGTGGCAGCCTCATTGGGGAATGGCTTCAAAAACAGCAACGAACGTCTTGAATATCTTGGCGATGCAGTACTTGGATCCATCGTTGCCGACTTTCTTTTTAAAAAATTTCCATACAAAGATGAAGGATTTCTTACCGAAATGCGCTCCCGCATTGTAAGCAGGGCAAGCCTGAATATCCTTTCAAGGAAATTGGGAATAGATGATTTGGTGCAGACCAGCCAGGAGAGCAGCACCGTTGCCAGTTCAATTTTGGGCGACGCTTTTGAAGCTTTGGTTGGCGCTATTTATATCGACAAAGGTTATAAATTTACCCGGAAAATAATTGTTAACCAGATCATTGCTTGTCATCTCGACATCGACGCCATGCTCAATACAGAGATTAACTTTAAAAGCAAAATCATTGAATGGAGTCAAAAAGAGCGGAAGCAGGTCGAATTTGTAATGGTTGACGAACTAGAGAACGGAACAAAGAATCGCAGGCTGTATGTTGTTCATCTGTTGATCGATGGAGTGCTTACAGGTAAAGGGCACGACTATTCCATTAAAAAGGCCGAACAAAAAGCAGCTGAACAAGCCTGGAAACTATTAGCCGACAAAATCCCTGCTGAAGAATAGGTCCGGCTCCATCCAGATGGTCTTTTGCAACATCAGAAACCAACCCACCAGCCAACGGTGAGCCATAATCTTTTTCCCTGTAAATTTGCTTAGGGCAAACCGCCGGTAAGATTTAAAGGGGAATTCATGGCAAAAAAAACTTCGTTAAAGCTCGAATACTGTTCTCCTTTTACTGCATTGCTGGTTTACAGCTCCCAAAAAGGATACAGATTGGCGTGGTTGTTGAACAAGCATCTGGATTTTGAACTAAAACGTATGCGATCCTTTGAATATACCCTGCCGGAATCCCGATCCAGTTTACATGAAATTTATGGCTATTATAATGCAGGTTTGAGGATGCATATCATGCTTTTTTCTAATAAAAGCGGAGCGGGTATGTCTATAATTTCCGAAAAACCTATCCCTGATTATATACTTTTCTTATGGAACATTCCTGATGGTTTCGACCTAAAAACCTTTTTAGGAAAATCAAGAAAACTACAAGAACTGCAGGCTATTTCACCTTTGACCGAAAAGCTCTCAGGTAGGTATCATGGTTTTTTTTACGATCTGGAAATCTTCCTGAATGCCAAATCGCCTGATTGACTCCTAATTTTTAGGAAGTACGATTCATGAAGGGGTTTTTCAAGAAGTATTCACTTCTGATTTGGTGAGGATTTTCTATTCAAGCTTTTTGGCCTCATTCCAAAAAACATCCATCTCCGAAAGGTTCATTTTTTTCAGATCTTTTCCTTCATGGCGGGCTTTCTCTTCGAGATATTGGAATCTTGATATAAATTTTTTGTTTGTACGTTCGAGGGCGATTTCAGGATTGACATCTATAAAACGTGCGTAGTTGATCAGAGCAAACATCAGGTCGCCAAATTCTTCCTCAGTTTTCTTTTGATTACCGGGCTTTGCCGCTTCCGTTCGCAATTCGTCCATTTCTTCTAACACCTTATCCCAAACCTGCGAAGGCTGTTCCCAATCGAAGCCAACACCCCTGGCCTTTTCTTGTATCCTGTATGCTTTGATCATTGCTGGCAATGCTCTGGGTACTCCGGTCAGGACACCTTTTTTTCCTTCTTTGAGTTTAATTTTTTCCCAGTTCTCCTTGACCTGCTCATCGGTTTGAGCTACCACGTCGCCAAAAATATGCGGATGACGATGAATCAGTTTTTTGTTAATCTCTTCAATCACATCAGCAATATCGAATACTCCCTTTTCACTTCCAATTTTGGCATAAAAAACCAGGTGAAGCATCAGGTCTCCCAGTTCCTTTTTTATTTCCTCTAGGTTGTTGTCCAGAATGGCATCAGCGAGTTCGTAGGTTTCTTCAATTGTCAGGTGTCGCAAACTTTCAATGGTTTGCTTTTTGTCCCAGGGGCATTTGCTACGAAGCTCGTCCATGATGTCGAGAAGCCTGGCAAATGCAGCAAGTCGGTTATCCATAAGAAAAAATTTGGTCAAAGGTAGCCACAAAATCCTGTGACCTTATTCTGGAAAGTAAAAACAAATTTCCCTAATACTTAACCTTTAAGGCATTCCGGGCGGTTTGGAGTGCAGGGTGTGGTAATTGATAAATGAGGTTTGCCCGGCCTTGATATAAACTGTAATGGGGATTTCATGGCGCAGCGCCCCGTAATGGTCGTAAAGTTTTAGAACCAACTCGTTATTCCCCTGAGGAAGGATCATTCTCGTATAATGTATTGAATGCGGCAAGGTTTGCCAGTTGCGGGTATCGGCCTGTTCGGTTATGGCTCCAACCAGTCCGAACAAGGCACCCAAGTCCTCATTTCTTTTACGCAAGGTTTTCTCGGCAGCCTGCTTCAAGGCCAGACGAAGCAGGGCCGTTGAAAATTCGCGCAACATCCTGTCCTGTAGTGATTGAAAAGCAATTGCATTAATATTTTGCGCTAGCTCAAAACCACTCCCCTTCCCATCTCCACTCAGTGTTGCTGAAGCGATAACCGGTCGTCGCTCCACATACCTGGGAAAAGCAACCCTGACAAAACGCAGATCGCCCAGATTTCCCTGGGCCTGGTTCGAGGAGATTAAAAAAGGAAAAGAAAGTCCCAAATCTTCGTTTTGAAAATGAACTATTCCACCCTCTCCTCTTACCATATTTAGGTTTATGCTCCATTGTTCCTTAACAGGCCCTAAACCATTCTGCCAGAAAAAAACAAGTTCGCCTTCATTTTCTGTAGGTAAAACTTCCGAATTGGTTAATCCGAATTTGTTTTCGAAGTAAACCCGCTGGTCAGAAAATCCGGTAAGGTGGGCTGTGCGGATTATGTCCCTTTGAAGTTGAACGGGAGGTTCAAGTCCAAACAACCGGAGGTAGTCTTCGCTGTACACCTCAAAAGCATTGCGATAGGCTATAAAGGCATTGTTGTAATCGCCGGCAGCCTGGTAAATGATACCCATCAGGTTGTGTATGAAGGCATCGCGCTGGTATTTATTTTGACCCCGGTGCTTGTCGTTGAGTGCATTCAACTTAATGTTCATTCTCCGGCACTCAACAAGGGCGGCTTCTAGGTTTCCGAGCTGAATAAAATTCATTGCTTTGTAAAAATGAATCATCAACATCTCAAAATCTTCGCCCCTGTATTCAAGCACACCGGGATTTGCTAAAAGTGCCAATGCTTCATCGGCAAGATTCCTGCTAAAATCTTCACCTAAAATATATGCTTCTTCAAAAAACCTGTTGCTTTCGGCATAGTTACCCTTCATGTGTTGCACCACGCCCTGATTGAAGAGAAAAAGTAGCCTGTTTCGTCGGCGTGAGGCCTCCCTGCTTTTATCCAACACCTGGGAGGCCTCTTCGAGCCGGCCTTGCTGAAACCGGGTATGGAACTCCTGTTGACGAATGTAATAGGGCATACAGCCCCAAAGAAGCATCGACAAAACCAACAGGAGTATCATAGTCAGCTTCATAAGCAAATCCTTAGTTCAATCCCAAAAAAGTATCTGTTGACGAAAAGCAACCTGAATTACATTCGGAAAGGCTTTTCCCTGATTTCCTTTAGGATTGCTAATTACTTACTGCTTTTTTAATCTGTTTTTCGCCTATCCAAACCTTCTCATTGGTTTCCATGTCTGTAAGTTCCAGGTTTACTTGATAGTAAATAATCCGGTTTCGCCTGTGCTGGTCAACAATGGAATTCATAGTGCCTGTAAGCATGAAATCAGCGCCGATTTCGCGTTTCCAGCGGGCTATGGTTTCGGGAGCAGCAAACTCATGCTGATCGGCACGCTCCATCCTGATTTGTTCGCGAAACTCGGCTCCCTGAACCAGCCTTACTGCGCCGGTATTCACAAACTCGCGTTCCATGTTGCGAATGAAGGTTTCGGCATCAATATGCTCATGACTTCTGTTGCGAACCTCTCCAACTATAAGTACCGGAACGCGTCCATGGCTGTCTTCGAACCGCCTCAGCCACGGGCGGCTTAATATATCGGCTGTCATTTCTTGAGCTACAAGTCTCGAATCGGTGTCATTCCATCGTCCGCTCAAGTCAATAGCACGGTCCGGGTCAATACGGGTCACCCTACGCTGCTGGCAACCTGTAGCCAAAACTATCAGAAGTATGGCCGAAAGAATTATTGCTTTTCTCATAATCATATTTTTTAAAATTTTTAAATAGGGCATTACAGATTCAGCGCTTAAATATACAAACATCGTACCTTTTTTTGTGCGTAATTTGGTAAATTTGCCAGCCAAAGGAGTTTTTATGAAAAAGCAGCGATTTTAAACCTTCTAACGACAAAAAAATTGACTATTTCATAAATTTTTCCCGGCTAAAGAATAAACGCATGAAAGAGTATATAATTACCGGCGATTTAAAGTTGGCCGAGTTGGTAGAAAAAGATCCACGCAGCCTGGTTCTTATAGCACGTTTTGGTTTAAGTTTTGGATTTGGAGAAAAAACCATTAAAAGCATTTGCCAGGAAAAAAAGATCAATGCAGCTTCTTTCCTGCTCATGGTAAATGTTTTTCTGAACCCACAGTATTTTCCGAATAAGAAACTACGAACAATTGATTTGGAATTGCTGTTGACCTACCTGGCCAATTCGCATGTATATTACATTCGGGAAAAAATTCCCTATCTGAAATCCCTGTTCAATTCCTTTCTTGAGGTTTTGAATCACCCGGTAGGCTCGAAAATTGAGACGTTTTTCAACGATTATATACAGGAAGTTATTGAGCATATTGAATATGAGGAACAAGTAGTTTTTCCCTATATCTCGAAACTTTCGGGCAAGCCGGTTAAGGAACTTGGAGCACCCCTTCCCGAACCTTATGGCATTAGAATTTTTGAGGAACGACATACCAACATCGAGGACAAATTATCGGATCTGAAGAACCTTTTGATCAGGTACCTGCCACCCTCCGAAAATGATGGTTTTCTGAGAATGAGGGTTATCAGTGAGTTACTTGACCTCGAACAAGATCTTGTAAACCATGCCCGACTAGAGGATCAGGTACTTATTCCGGTAGTAGAGCAAATGGAGCAAGGACTTAAAACATAACCCTATGGCATTAACCGCTTTAATTGCCGAAAGCTCCGAAATAATCCGAAAGGGGTTGCATCTGGTATTGTCGGATTTGGGCCTCTTCGAATCAATAAGGGAAACCTCCTGCAGCGCAAATATAACCGAACACGTACGGCGGTTTCATCCTGATATTCTTTTTATAAACCCTTCGTTGTTTGCTGACGGAATCAGGGAGAAACTTGAAAAGATCTCCGAAAGGAAAACCATGCTGGTTGCCATAGTATATAGCTTGCACGACGATGACAGTTTAAAGGTTTATGATGAGGTAATTCAGGTGAACGACCAGCGTTCAAAGATTCAACGAAAAATTAACAATATTGTTAAAACCAGGGAGGGCGAAGCAACCACCACTGACCAGAATCTTTCTTCGCGCGAAACAGAGGTTTTGAAACTTCTGGTGAAAGGCTTGAGCAACAAAGAAATATCTGCCACCCTGTTTATCAGCACACACACTGTTGTGTCGCATCGCAAAAACATTTCCCAGAAGCTCAACATCAGGTCGGTTGCGGGACTTACGGTGTATGCCATGCTCAATGGTCTTATAAGCCTCGAAGATATAGAAACAGGCACTTGACCAACATCTCGAATTGAACAGTAACCTAAAAACGACATAGCCATTTTTGTAACTTTGGAATGGCCATTAACTTCTTTTTATGCAGTTTCTTAAAAGAATACAGACAGCTGCACACGACTCTTTTAAAGACATATTCAGGGGGCTGAAATATCGTAATTACCGGCATTATTTCTGGGGCCAAAGCGTCTCCCTGATAGGCACCTGGATCCAGAATATTGCATTGAGCTGGTTGGTGTACCGCCTCACTGGTTCGGCTTTGATGTTGGGCACCGTGGTCTTCGCCCTGCACATTCCATCCTTGGTTTTCACACCATTGGCAGGTGTAATGGCCGATCGCTGGAACCGCCGCAAAACTATAATTGTAACCCAACTGATGGCTATGGTAATAGCCTTTGTTTTGTCGTACCTGGTTTTTACCGACAATATCTCGGTCGAATGGATCATTTTTCTGGCATTGCTCAATGGGTTTTTTCTCGCTTTCGACACACCGTTCCGACAGGCCTTTGTACAGGAAATGATTACCCGGCCCTCCGACCTGGGCAATGCCATAGCCCTCAATTCCACACTCTATAATCTGGCCCGGTTTGTAGGCCCTCCCCTGGGAGGGATTCTGATTACACTGGTTGGCGAAGGTTGGTGCTTTTTTATTAATGGCTTGAGTTTTTTTGCCGTAGTGGTTGCCTTAATGGCCATTAAAACCGAGAAAAAAACACAGCCCAAGAATAAAGGGTCGGTTGGGCTGCAACTTGTCGAAGGTTTCAGATATGCATGGGGGTTTCGTTCCATAAAAGTGTTGCTGGTTCTTTTGTTTATTTGTGGCCTTTTTGGGATGCCGTTTCAAGCACTGCTGCCGGTGTTTGCTTCTGATATTCTGGGTGGAGGCGCCGGCATGTTGGGGATACTTACTGGATCGCTTGGGGCCGGCGCACTGACAGGCGCCTTGTTTCTGGCATCGCAAAAGTCTATTCTGGTCATTCCTGCCCTCACCTATCGCTCGGCGATGCTATTTGCCTCAGGTCTGGCCGTGTTTTCACTCTCACCTTTCCAATGGCTTTCCATGGCCGCACTGGCAGCAACCGGTTTTGGAATGATCATATTATTCAATGCAACCAACACCCTGCTTCAGAGCATTGCCGATGAAGACAAACGTGGCCGTATCGTTTCCATGTACAGTATTTCCTTCATGGGCATTACGCCACTTGGCAGCCTTGCGGCAGGGGCCATTGCCGACACCTTTGGAGTACCCGTTACGGTATTTGCTTTCTCAATCATTTGTCTGGCATCCGCTCTGTTTTTCGGTAAAAGGGTAAAACTGGTGATCATCAGCCTGGCCAGAAAAAGAAGGGTACAACAGTACACGGATTAATCTGTTAGGTGCTATTCTCGAGGAAAGTCAAAAAACCAACAAGCGCTCAAATGGCCAAAACTATTCCGGCAAGCATTACAGATATCCGGTATTTCTGAAGAACATACCCGAATCAACGGGCAACCACCAGCCTTTTGGAAACAACGGCCTGATTGTCAACCTCAATGGTATAAAGATAGATGCCATTTCTTAGTTTGCTGATATCCAGAACCACCCTATTGCCAGCAACATCCAAAGGCATAATTACTTGAATATGACCGGTGAGGTTTCGGATCACAATGCGGGCTTCGTTGACTCCCGGTGGCAAAAAATAGCCAAATGTTGCGGATACACTGGCGGGATTCGGGAACGGGTTGGAAATACGTACCTGGCTTAAAAGGTTGTTGTTTTCGGAAGAGGAAGGCGTAAGGGCAGATCCTGATCCACAAATTGCCACAACCAAGAAGAAAGAGAGTATAATATGTTGCATGCTGAGTAATTTTGGAAAAAACTTTTGATTACAACAAAACTACGTTCTGCATATCAGGGCAGGCAACCGCAAATTCCTCATATCGATCAAAAAGCACACCGTAGAAAACTACGGTTTTTTTGCTGGAGCATTACCTAAATTTAAAAACATCCAAATCGAGACAATGGTTTTAACCGGAAATAACCCAACAAAAAGACTTTTTGGGGTTACTTTTATTTATACGGATTTGCATTAACTAAGTTTCAATGTTTGTAAGCAGAAACGTAAAATGCCTAACCGATACAGGGAAACTTAAAGCATCAATAATACGGAATGTGTTAATTTTACTTTAAATGCCTTGATTGATACAATTATTGCAGTACATTTGTGTATAAGGATAATTGCAACAATCCAAAACTTCTCAAATTTTGCATGGTACTCGGCACGTGCGTTCGGTGCCCTACCGGAAAGCAAGAAAGAAATATTTGCCCACACATAAATTCTTCGAGGTAATTTCAAAAACCGGCTCCAACTAATTGATTTAAATATGAAGATTTTGTACAAGATCAAAAAACTTTTTGAAAGTTCGCTTTGGTTGTCGTTCCTATTATTGTCAAGTCATTTATCCACCCACGCGAACCCGCCATCAGTCAACATTCCCTTCTCAACAAACAATAACCATTTAACAATATGGAACGGCACCGAATATGTGCCTTTTTTCCTAAAGGCCATAAATCTGGGAGTAGCTGTTCCAGGAACATTTCCCGGAGAACTTGCTGCCACGCGCAGCGATTATGGCAGGTGGTTCAGGCAAATAAAAGATGCCGGCTTTAACGCGATAAGGATTTATACTTTGCACTATCCTCGATTTTACGAAGTATTGGACTCGTTTAATTTAGCCAATCCCCATAATCCTCTTCTGTTTATTCAGGGTGTTTGGCTCGAAGAAGAACTTTACGACTATGCTTATGACCTAAAA
>DATIKH010000085.1:0-69353 GCA_035477775.1 Bacteroidales bacterium
AAGGGTCGTTAAAGACTATGACGTTGATAGGCTGCAGGTGTAAAGGTGGCAACATCAAAGCCGAGCAGTACTAATCACCCGTGAACTTCTTTAAATGTTCAAATGGTGTATCTTCCCGGTTAAATGTCAATTTTTGGCACAGGACACAGGGCAAAGAGCAGAGGGCAAAGAGCATGGAGCAGAGGGCATAGGGCATAGGGCATAGGGCAACAGCCAATACCCAATACTCAACAGCTAACAGCCAATATCCAACAGCCAAAAATAAACGTCTTACGGTGACTATAGCGGCAGGGTCCACCTCTTCCCATTCCGAACAGAGTCGTTAAGCCTGCCTGCGCAGATGGTACTGGGGTTACACCCGGGAGAGTATGTCGTCGCCACCCTTTATAAAGCCCCTTCCGATAAGGTTGGGGCTTTTTTGTTATGGGCAGACCTAAGGTTGAAATTTGAAAAAGGTTTTATTGGAAACCAATCATTTTATGTGCGGTTAATTGGTTAAAAAATTTAATTTTGGAATCCGTGATATTATTTATTCAATCAGATCTTAGTCCTAAAAGACCTTAATCATTAAAATAAAATTCTGATGAAACGCCTTTTATTTGTTATTGGCTTACTGGTATTTTTTCCATTCAATGTGTTTAGCGCCAACCGTCTTGTCATTTCCAACTGGTTATCGACTGGTCCATTGTCTGTGGGCGTACCTGCATTTCATGAAACCCCGAATGTACAGGGAAATGTTTTTACCGACGTGCAGTTGCTTTCATTCCCCCACATCAGGTTGCAAGGGTTTTATCCTGAAGAGAATATGCCCCTGCAATGGTTTGCAGGGCAAACATCCATGTGGCTGCCAACCCCAACAAATGAAAATGGTTTTTTGAAACTCTCCGATGGCAGTCAAACCCAAACTCCACAAGTAGCCTACCTGGCAACCTACTTGCGTGCCGACCGGTGGATTTCTGCCCAGCTTGAAATCAGAAGCCCTTACATGCTTGAGGCCTATCTGAACGGAAAACGGATCGGCACCAAAACCACTGTAGAAAAGGAAGAAGGTACCACCGGCAGGGTGACAAGCAACCTGAAACTTACGAAAGGCAACCACCTGCTGGTGATTAAAACTTTGAAACCTGCCGGCGCAGGCCTTGATTGGAAAATCACGGCCAACCTCGAAATTAAGGAACCATTTGCTTTAGAAAACATCACACCTAATTTGAGCCCCAAAACCATTCAGGACATTAACCATATCCTCGACGGGGTGAAAATTACGCGTGTACAACCCTCTGCCGATGGCGAGCATTACGCAATTTCTTACAGGCAATCGCTTCCACCGACTGATCAGGCTGAAACATGGACAGACATCCACCGGTTTTCGGATAACAGGTTGGTACATTCGTTCAGACACTCAAGAGCATCGCGGTTTGCATGGCTTCCATTTGGCAGTGTTTTAAGCTATGTGAATGTTCGTAATAACCAATCAACTATTTTCCGGCACAATATAGAAACTGGTGAAATTTCCACCCATCTGGAGGACGAGGAGCGGCTGGAATCTTTCCGCTGGGCGCCCGACGGGTCCTTTATCATCTATTCGGTTAGGGAAGATGGTGAAAATGCTGATGCCACCATGAGGAGAGTTTTGGGCATGGAAGACCGTCAGCCCGGCTGGAGAAACCGTCGATTCCTGTTTAAGTACGATGTTGGTACCGGATTGCGCACCCGCCTCACCTTCGGAAACATCACCACTTCGCTTTCAGATATAAGTCCCGATGGAAAAAAACTCCTAATTAACCTCACCCGCAGCGATTTCAGCGAAAGACCATTCTTTAAATCTGATCTGATAATGCTCGATCTGGCCACTTTAACCGCCGATACGCTGCTTGCTAACCAGCGCTGGGGTGTTTCGGCCAGCTTTTCGCCAAACGGAGCCCAACTTCTTGCTATTGGCGGCCCATCGTCATTCGATGGTGAAGGATTAAATGTGCCGGAAGGAACCATTCCCAATAACTACGACCGCCAGGCATTTATTTTCGACCTGAAAACGCGTACCGTAAACCCCATAACGCGCCAGTTTAACCCGTCGGTGGCTTCGGCATTCTGGCATCCTGTTGATAATCATATTTATTTGCTGACCGTTGACAAGGACTTCCAAAGAATTTACCGCTACGATATTCGTCGCAACAGGTTCGACCTCATAAACACTCCTGCCTGTATGATTACCTCTATGGATTTTGCTGACAAAGCGCTTACAGCTACTTTTATGGGATCCAAAACCAATGCGCCTGCCCGGGCCTACGTGATGAACCTCAGGAATCAGCAGGTTCAGGTTCTTGCCGACACAGAAACCTACAACTACCGCCATGTAGTTTTGGGCCAGGTAGGTGACTGGAATTTCACCACCTCGACCAATGTAAATGTCATAGGCCGTTATTATCTTCCGCCCGACTTCGACCCTACAAAAAAATATCCACTCATTGTGTATTATTATGCTGGAACTACACCGGTTGGACGAACCTTTGGGGGTCGCTACCCATTCAACCTTTGGGCAGGCAACGGTTATGTGGTATATATAATGCAACCCAGCGGGGCCATTGGCTTTGGGCAGGAATTTTCGGCGGCACATGTAAACAACTGGGGAATTACCGTTGCCGATGAAATTATTGAGGCCACAAAGGGATTCCTTGAGGCGCACCCGTTTGTTGATAGAGCCAGGGTAGGGTGTATCGGGGCATCTTACGGAGGGTTTATGACCAAGCTTCTTTTGACCCGTACCGACTTATTTGCTGCCGCTGTTTCGCATGCAGGTATCAGCTCCATTTCGAGCTATTGGGGGCAGGGATTCTGGGGTTATGCATACAGCGCCGAGGCTACTGCAGAAAGTTTCCCTTGGAACAGACCCGATATTTATGTTGACCAAAGCCCCTTGTTCCTGGCCGATAGGATCAACACGCCTTTACTGCTACTGACCGGCGACAGCGATACCAATGTGCCACCGGGTGAAAGCATTCAAATGTACACCGCGCTAAAGCTGCTCGGACGGCCAGTAGAATTGATCCTGATAAAAGGCGAAGACCACCACATTGTAAACTACAACCGACGCATCGAGTGGCATAATGCCACCATGGCCTGGTGGGAGAAACATCTGAAAGGACAACCTCAGTGGTGGAACGATCTGTTCCCTCCAAGAAATTTTTAAATCAGCAGAATCCTGATTTTACAAAGGTTTTAGGTACTGATGGCTTGATTTTTACCCAATGAAACCAGAACTTCGTCTCGCCTCAGGCGAGGCGAAGGCTTTTTTTTAGGCTCTTTCCGTCCCTCTGCCCCAATTACCCCGATCGATGGTTCCACTGAGTTTATCGAAGTGTAGAGGGGCGCCCCATGCCCTTTGCCCCATGCCCTCTATTCTCTGCCTGGTCTATGACTCTTGGTAATTATGGCTTCCTGAAAAAATCGAAAAGGATTCTTGCCTTTGCTTCGCCAATCGCTGTCGCAAGGTCTTCATGTGTTGCCTTACTTATTCCGCCTACCGATTTGAAAGTCTGTAGTAAAATGGTTTCGGTTTTTGGCCCAATGCCTTTAATTTGTTTAAGTATCGAACCAAGGCTCCCTTTTTCGCGCCGATTGCGGTGGTGGGTAATGCCAAACCGGTGCGCCTCGTTGCGTATATGCTGTATTACCTTTAAGGTTTCTGATTTTTTATCGATATAAAGCGGAATGGAATCTCCTGGTTTGAAGATTTCCTCAAGACGTTTGGCAATGCCTATTACTGGAATTTTTTCGAACAACCCAAGTTTTTTTAGCACCTCGCAGGCAGCACTCAACTGGCCTTTACCTCCATCGACTACTACCAGGTCGGGCAGTTGCTTCTTCTCATCTAACAAGCGGCTGTAGCGTCGTTCAACCACCTCTGTCATGCTTGCATAATCGTCGGGCCCTTCAACCGTTTTTATGATGAAATGCCGGTACTCCTTTTTGTCGGGACGGGCATCGCGAAAGGCCACCATGGCAGCTACCGGATATTCGCCCTGGGTGTTGCTGTTGTCGAAACATTCGATATACGCCGGAGGTTTGGGTAAATGGAGGTCGTCTTGCATTTTCTGTAGAATGCGGCGTGTATGACGCTCCGGGTCAACAAGTTCCTTTTGCTTGAGCTTTTCGAGCCGGTAATATTTAGCGTTTCGTTCTGATAGTTCCAGCAACTTCTTCTTGTCGCCCCGCTGTGGAACAATAAAGCGCAGCCCGGGCACCCTAACTGTTGGTTTTAAAGGCACTACAGCCTCAGGGGCTGCTCCGACGAATCTTTGCCTGAGCTCTGCTATGGCCAGTTCCAGTAATTCAGCATCTGACTCATCAAGTTTTTTTCGAATTTCGAGTGTGTGCAACTGCACGATTGCCCCATCGACCACTTTCATAAAATTTACATAGCCCGCCTCAAGGTCGCTGATAATCGAGAACACATCAATGTTGGTAAGGGTTACACTTACCACTGTTGATTTGCTCCGATAGTTTTCGAGTAGTTCGATTTTTTGTTTTAACACTTGTGCTTTTTCAAAATCGAAGTTAGCCGCATAGGAGGCCATCAACTCTTTCAATTTCGCTTTAACCCGCACGAGGTTTCCCTTGATTATATCCTCAATCTGTGTAATGGTTTCATGATAGTCCCCGGGGTTTTGCAATCCCTCGCAAGGTCCGGCGCAATTTTGAATATGGTATTCGAGACAAACCTTAAACTTCCTGGCCTTTATATTTTCTGGCGACAGGTTGAGCCGGCAAGTTCGGTATTGAAACAGTTGCCTGACCAGTTCGAGCAGGGCATGCATCATGCGGCCCTGGGCATAAGGCCCAAAGTATTTGCTCCCGTCGCGAACCACATTGCGGGTAGTATAGATTCGAGGAAAAGGCTCGTTACTTATGCAAATCCATGGGAAGGTCTTGTCGTCGCGGAGCATCACATTGTAGCGGGGCTGGTATTTTTTTATCAGATTGTTTTCCAGGAGCATTGCATCCAGTTCCGTTTCAACCACAATGTGTCTGATTTCCACAATGCGTTTCACCATGACCAAAACTTTGCCGCTGTCGAAATGCTCTCTGTTGAAGTAAGATGACACCCTCTTTTTCAGATTTTTGGCCTTTCCAATATAAATTATGCGCCCCTGCTCATCATAAAACTGATACACTCCGGGACTTTCGGGCAGGGTTTTCAGGGTGAATTGAATGCTTCCAAGTTTTGGTGAAACAGCAACCATGGTGTCGGATTATAAAAAGCAAATTTGGTAATTTTTCAATTCGTTTTAAAAAGAAAACCGCCTCAGGTTTTTTTCCTGAAGCGGTTTCGCAAAAAATGGAATAAAAAATTCTTTTTTATCTTGCCAATCCCCGCTGGCGCAGCAGGTGAATGATATCGGGCTCCTTGCCGCGGAAGTCGAGATACATTTCCATAGCGTCTTTAGTGCCACCGCGCTCAAGAATTGTTTCGCGGAAGCGTTGTGCAGTAGCTTGGTCGAACAAGTCGCCTGTCTCAACAAAGGCTGCATAAGCATCGGCATCTAATAGTCCTGACCACATGTAGGAATAATACCTTGCAGAGTATCCACCGGCGAATATATGGGGGAAATGCGTGGCGCCATGGCGGAAACTAATTTGCGGAATCAGGCCGGTGTTATCGATAGTGCGCTGGCTGATGATTGAAGCAACCTCGAGGGCCTGGTCTTCTGCAAAGGGCTCGGTAATGGTGTGAAACTCCATATCGAGAAATGTACTTGCCAAAAACTCAACTGTTGCGAAACCCTGATTGAAGTTAGCAGCCCTGATGATTCTTTCCATCAGGTCGGCAGGAATAGGTTCGCCAGTTTCGTAATGCTTTGCATAAATCTCTTTTATTTTGGGGTCTCTTGCCCAGTTTTCCATGATTTGAGCGGGGAGTTCCACAAAATCGCGGGGTACGCTGGTGCCGGCCAGGCTTGGGTAAGTTACATCCGAAAGCAAACCATGAAGGGCATGACCAAATTCATGGAAGAAGGTAATCATTTCGTCGTAGGTAAGCAACGAAGGCGTGGTGGCAGTGGGGGGTGTAAAGTTGCAAACAATGGTAATTACCGGGTGTACGAAAGTGCCATCGGGTGTCCTATGCTGTCCTCTGAAACTGCTCATCCAGGCTCCCGACCTTTTGCTGTCGCGTGGGTGGAAGTCCATATAAAGAATACCCACATGCGAATTGTCAGCTTCCAGAACTTCAAAAACCTGTACGTCGGGATGATATTTTGGCAAGTCATTGCGCTCTACAAACTGCAGACCCCAAAGGCGCCGTACAATCTCGAAAATACCATCGCGCACATTATTTAGTTCAAAATACTGCCTCACTTCTTCTTCGTCAAGATTGTATTCCCTTTGACGAATTTTCTCAGCATAGAACCTCCAATCCCACTGTTCCAATGCAAAATTATGGCCTTCGGCACGGATCATCCTTTGCATGCGGGCTGCCTCTTCTTTTGCAAGGGCCAGGCCTGGTTCCCACACCTGATTGATAAAATTCATTACATTATCAACGGTTTTTGCCATGTTTTGCTCAATGGCATACTGTGCGTAATTTTCGAAGCCAAGAAGTTTAGCTCTTTCTAGCCTTAAGTTCACAATCTGGGCGGCGTTTTTCTTGTTGTCGAATTCATTGTTGTTGTTGCCCCTGTTTATAAAGGCCTGCTGCATTTTCTTGCGTAGTTCGCGGTTCTCGGCATTATACAGGAAGGGCATTACGCTGGGGTTGTGCAGGGTGAAAACCCATTTGCCTTCATGGCCTTCATTTTTTGCACGTTCGGCAGCGCTTGCAATAGCAGATTCGGGCAGCCCGGCAAGGTCGGCCTCGTTTTCAACAATCATGCGGAAAGCATTTACATCGCCCAGAATGTTTTGTCCGAATTGTAAGGTTAACAGGGACAACTGCTGGTTGATTTCGCGAAAACGCGCCTGCTTCTCAACAGGTAGCATGGCTCCGCTGCGAACGAATTCGCGGTAAGTTTCAAACAATAGTCTGTCTTGCTCAGGTGTTAAGCCCAGTTGGTCTTTCTGGTCGTAGATCGTTTTTATGCGGGCAAACAACTCTGCATTCAGGGTAATATTGTCTCTATGAGCCGACAACTTAGGTGAAACAGTTTCTGCAATTTCCTGAATTTCGGGGCTTATCAGGGCAGAATTGAAATTGAAAAACACCCTGCTCACCCGCGACAGCATTTCGCCGCTATATTCCAGGGCTTCGATAGTGTTGGCAAATGTAGGCGCCTCCTCGTTTGCAACAATGTCAGCAACTACTTCTGACTGAAGGCGGATACCCTCTTCGAAAGCAGGAATAAAATGCGCATTCTGAATTAAATCGAATGGCGGAAGATTAAACGGAGTGTCGAATTCAGCAAAAAAGGGATTCTCAGGCGCCCTCTTGCATCCAAATAGCATCATAGGTACCAGCAATAGAATTAGAAACTTTTTCATTTTTAAAAATTTTGGTTTGAAATGGAGTAGCGATGGTAAATCAGTCGCAAAGATAACCAAACAGCATTCTGTTTATATAATGACGGCCTTCAATTTGAGTAAAAAAAAGTTAAAACCATAATCAGGTTTCTCTTGAATCATTTTGACAGATAATTCTTTAGCTAAATCCTAAGGGATATTTAACCTTGGTTGACCGAGAATTTCACTCCTCTTTTATCCAGGCGGCAACATCCCTTATCACCCGATAATCAATATTGTTGGAAACGTTGTACTCCGCCGGACTAGAAACTCCCTGACCTTCGAAAAACAGGTGGTTAAGCCCGGGGTAGCTAATAAAGCTTGTCTTTTGCTGGTTTTTCAATCCGCTTTTCCATCCTTCAAATTCCTGCATATCTACCTGGTAGTCGCGCTCCCCTTGCAGAACAAGAATCCTGATGTTCAAAGCAGCAGCCGTTAGCACCTGGTCGTATTCCTTAATGTAGAGCCAGTAAGGAGCTGGCAGGTTAAGGATTGTTTCTTCGCGGGGGGTGTTTGGGCTAAATTTTCCCTGATGAATTAAGGAGGCCTTTTGGCGGGTTTGCTCAATCAGCTGCTTCATTCCGTGTCTGTTGTCGGGGTCCTGAATAGGCGCCAGATGGGTTAGCTGTCTTACCACCAGATCGTACAGTTTGCCGCTATTGCCTCCCAGGATGATGATGCTGGCAAGGTTTCCTGCTTTTTCGGCAATTTTAGGAGCCATCATACCGCCGAGGCTGTGCCCTAGAACATAGATTTTCTTCGGGTCAATCCCCGGAAGGGTAGCCGCAAGTCTTGCTGCCGCCATTGCGTCGGTGCCCGTTTCTGTCCATGGGGTAATCGAATTCATGTCGATTGAAGCACCTTGGTTTTTGGTTCGCTTTTCGTAACGCAGCACAGCAATACCTTTTGAAGCCAATCCCCAGGCAATGTCTCTGAAAAGTTTGTTTGGTCCGATGGTTTGATCCATGTCGTGGGGACCGCTGCCATGAACCAAAACAACCACGGGAACCGGAACAGTAGCGTGAGGCATGGTCAGCTTTCCTGGCAATTTAATGTCGCCACAATCTATCACGATATTGCTCTCTGTAAAGCGGGTGGAGTCGGCATAGGGTGGTGGCGGAGTAAAACTTAGTGGTGGGGCTTCCACAACTTGCATCCCTGCAATTTTCTGCTCCTGGTCGAAAACCAGTCGTAGGGCTACTTGGGCATTTTTGAATTTCGAAACGGCCAGAATGGTGTAAAACCTCTCGCCAGGTTGGTGAACAAAGCGGGTAACCTCTTCAAAAGGTCCCAGTTGGCTCTGCAACTGCTGCCAGAATTGGCTCAGATTGAAACCTTGAAGTGCTGCAAGCATCTGGGCGTTGAAAACTTCTGGGTTTTGACCAGCAGTACCTGCATTCAGGGATTCAATAAACAAGAGCGATTTTTTTTCAAGTGTTCCCGGAATAGAAAAGCCTTTTAATTCTGCTGGAAACAAAACCAACCCCAAAAGGCAACAAGAGGCAAAAATTGTGGATAAACGTCTCATAGCTTTGCTTTCAGCCCAAACTTAAAGGTTGTATTTTTGCTTAACGAACAATCAGTTTAAACCGGGCACTATGACCTGAAGTGATCTCGGTTATCCTGATAAAGTAAATTCCAGGCGTAAGGTCAGAAACATCGAAGGTTAGATCGGTTTCTGCCTGGGTCGATCTCCTCAGTAATTGCCCTGAGGCATTGTACAACTCCATGGTTGCCGGCATGGGAGAAACCATCCGGACATGGCTTGTAGCCGGATTTGGAAACACCCTGGCATTGATTTCATGCGGGTCTTGTACGCTGGTAACCGTAACATTGATTCCATCTGAACCCTGGCATCCCCATTCGTTGGTTACAACTACAAAGAAATACCCTGGTGCTGTTGGAGCTATGGTTTGGGTTGTAGCTCCTGTGTTCCAACGGAAAGCAGAGCCCGGGTTTCCGGCATTTAAAACCAGTTGACCATTCACAAAGGTTTTGGTTCCTGTCAGATCCACCACCGGCAAGGGTCTGTTTTGAGGCACTACCTCCACCATCGGGGCAGGGCAACCCAGTGCGCTTATGTGCATATCGTAAAGCCAATAATAAAAATTGGTAATATTGGGAGTCGCTGTTGTGCCAGTAATTTGAATTACATTGGGGATAGAATACGGGTATGGATCGATATCAGCACTTCGCAAGTTGTTTCGGAATAAAGTAGTTCCTTCACCATACGAAATGGTAATGCGATAATTCCCCGGCTTGGGTATCCGAAGATTTAGCGGGTAAACCCTGCCCATATCATTGGGATCGTCTGGGGCAGGAACTTCTGCAGTAGGCACTGTTCGGGTAGCGGTTACAAAAAGGGTAGTCATCGAAACAATTTCGCCTGTTACCGCATCTTGTACATAAAAGGTTACAAACCCTGAATTCCCGACATAAAGCCTTGCCGATTCAATGATCAGAGGCACATGGGTGGTAATGAGCGGGTGAGCCGTTGCACGGGCATAGGTTCCGCCAATCCAGGGTGCTGTATTCTTGGTTGCAGGTCCCAGCCTGCCCGAAAAATTATTCAACCCGGCAAATATTGTTCCACTGGCCGGCATGGCAGAAATCCGTCTGTTATTACCTGCATTCAAAAGCAATGGATTAGCCGCCCTGTCGTACCAAAACACAACACCATCGGTGGTTGCTCTTAGTATTATATCAGGTTGTTGCCCACATCTGATGGCTTCGGCCATGAGCCCGGTTGGTACAGGTGCTGTCTGGAACCTGAGCGAAATGGCATCGTTTGCCGAATTCACATCATTCACAAGGCGGGTTGTTACAATTATGTAGTATTCTCTGTTTGGTAAAGTGGTGAAGGTTTCCCTTAGCCGGAACGAAGAAACCGACTGCGGCGCAATGGATACCGGAATGTTTTCGGTAAAGGTTTTCAGCAAATTGCCGTTTTCCATAATCCTGACCTCAGTATCAAATCTGGTAACCGATTGCAGTCCCCTGTTGTCGAAAATAATTTCCAAACCCTGATTTTGACTTGCGCACAAATTATTTATTATGCCGGCAATAGCCACCGGCGCCACATCCAAGAGGGCATTTTCAATTCTCAGGAGGAAATCCTGGGTTTCGCCTGCCAGATAGGGACCGCATGCCTGTACCTCCTGCGGGTTGCTGGTTTCAGTCAAAACTACCCGGAATAAAACCGACGAGCCCGGAGCTGCATGCTGAGGAACTTGCAAATTCCCTGTAAATGTTCCAGATGTGTTAATAACAGGTGAAGTTGCAATCAATTCATTGGCCTCAAAACTTCCTGAAGCATTCCAATCGGCAAAAAGTTTTATGATGCGTGGGTTTTCTACCGTACAAGTTCCTGTGGTAATTGTAAAAGGAATAACAGCGCCAATATTTACCCGTGCAGACAGGTTGGTCAGGTCGCGGTAAGTGCTGCATCCGGTATCTGTGATGCTGTTGATCGTACCAACCTGAACCCTGTCTATCCGTGCGCCTTGAGAGGCTGTTGCTCCGGAGGCACATACTGTTTGTCCGCCGACACCTGTGGCAATGAGCGAAACAATCTGAGGCCCCCTTACAAGTGTCTGACCTTTGTGGCTGATGGTGATGGTGTAAGTCCTTCCTGGCAACGGTGGTATAACGATTTGTTCAATATTGTCAAGCACATTGTCGCCACGTGTGGCTACGCTTGATGGAAAATTTGGGTTGAGTACCCACGGCATAAAAGTAGTGGTTCCGTCAGATATTCTAATATCAAGGTCGTTAATAAGGCGGGGAGTGCGGTTGTTTAGAACCTGGGGGTTAATTGGCAGGTGCATTGCTTCCGGATCGGTCCATGCAATGGTAACTACCAAGGGTTCTTTTCCGCTGGCAACTACGGTACGTGTAATGGTCGTTCCTGTCTGAAGTGATATTTCCTCAATAAGGCTAGTTTGTCCTCTATTTTGAATGGCTAAGGCCGCCCGCTCGGTATTCATCAATCCCCAGCCGAGTGAATAATCCGGTCCGGGATTTCCGGCATCGTCGGCAGTATGACACACCAGGCCGCGCAGCGTGGAGCTGAGCATAAAACGCTGGTTGAGGTTATGATGCAGTTCCTGAAGTAAAAGCAGTGATCCCGTTACGTTTGGCGCCGACATGCTGGTTCCGCTGGTAATATTGTACGAAGTATTGCCTGCAGAACTTGCTGAGTACAGATTCACTCCGTTAGCCACAATATCGGGTTTTATACGACCGTCGTCGGTAGGCCCAAAGCTGCTGAACGACGACAAGACCACGTCCTGTGTGGTTCTGAAACCGGCCTCAATGGGGTTCACCGCACCAATAGTAAGAATGTTTTTGGCTGTGCCGTAGGTGGGAATAATATCGAAGCCATCGTTGCTGCTCATGCCGGCCGGCCTTGAGCCCTGAAGTTCCCATTGCCCGGCAGCATTCCTCCTCCAAAAAGGTTCACCTGCCCCAGGACCGGTGGAGTTGCGGTTGTTTCCGGCCGATTTTACGATCAGGTAAAAAGGATTCATAAATGCGAGCATATCCCAAAGCATGGCCATATCATCGTAATAACCGAACTTATAATCTTCGGTGGTGCTTACGCTTATATCGCCCCACCACTCCCAGAATGGATTTGTAGCAGTTCCTGCCCGGTCATCATTGTACCTCCATCCCGCAAGTGTACCGTAGCTATGGTTTGATAGTAGCAGCGAGGGGGCGGCACCGACCATTTCATCCGCATGGTTGGCAAAACTCCACGACCTGATATTTGGAGCGCCGAATGCCATGCCCCTGGCCAGGGAGTTAACGCCTGCCGCCATCATGGTGCCTGCCACGTGGGTAGCATGATCATTGTGGGTTACGGTAGATTCCTCCTGTATTACCCGCCCGATAAATTCCTGATGTGTTTCCAGCACACTTCCTCCGTCCCAAATACCAAGCCTTCCTGCAAGGGCAGGCAGCGAGCCGCTCAGGTTGAGATTGGTTCTTCCGCCGGGCCAGAGGTGGTTGGTCGAAATGGTTGCTGCTGCACGCGTGTTGAAATGCGTTATATAATAAACCGGCATGCCGCTTTCGTCGATGCGTTGGAGTTCCAAAACTCCCCCTTCAGGAAGTTCTTCTCTTACAATCCATCCCCGCCCGGCAGCTAATTGCAGGGCTTTTTGTCTTTGGGAGGCAAATTCCCTGGTAAGTTCGAGCACTTGGGGTTTCAGGACTTCCTGCCTTTTTTCAATAACCTGCTCAATGGCAATAGGTTCCTGGCTGAAGCTGTTTGTTGAAACAGCAAAAAACAATATGCTCGCAATTATTACAGTAAACAGGTTTTTCATGCTTGTTGTGTGGGTTGGAAGTTGTTTTGGAAATATAATTTATTCTTAACAAGGTACGATTGCGCGCCATACCTCAACAGGCTTGATGTTGATGGCACCGTTGCCGGTATCTATATTGAGAGTTCCATAAAAATAGGTGAATCCACATCCCGATTTACGGTAAAAAATAAAATAACCTCCATCAGGGTTGGCCATTAATGCAACCCTGCTTTTAAAATCTTCCAGACTCTCGGCAGGCATGGGATTTTCAGGATCGGGCATTTCTGTAGCTTCATTTTTAATCATTCCTGATAAAAACAATCTGGTGTAAATCGAGTCGGCTTCTGCCCGACTTAACCCGCTTTCAGAAAATTTTTCATTAATTCTTTGGCAGAAATCATTTAACCCCTTTTTCAACCCATCGTTAATTTCAGGCTCTCCCCGATTTGTTGATATACCTGTAATTCCCGGATGATTTATCGGAATGATGGTTGGGTTCACCCAGGAAATATTGGCCATTCTTTTGTTTCTTTCCGCCTTTCTTTCGGCGCTTTTACATCCTGAACTATAAAGAACTATCAAAACTAAAAAAATTACCCCGGTTTTCACGATAGATATATTTAAGAATATAACATCTTTTATTGCATATAACCTTAAAATGGTTAGGCGACCCGATCAAAAAAAAATGCTTGCGCTAAAGTAGCAAATATTGTAATATCCGGTTCGGATTCGGACGAAGCAAAAGAAACAATTGAGGAATGGTTTTAGAGAAGCTGAAATTGCCTTTTTGAAGGCATAAAAACAAAAAAAAGCGCTTCGAGAGAAGCGCTTTTTGTTGACCGACCAGGATTCGAACCTAGACAGGCAGAACCAAAATCTGCAGTGCTACCGTTACACCATCGGTCAATACCTTTAAAGTTTCGGTCGGCAAAGTTAAAACTATTTTTCTTACGCAAAAAAAAATTGAATGATTATTGAAACCATGAAAAATTTTCTCCAAAATCACAAGATGATTTACCCCAACGATTGTTAAAATCAGGTAATTGTTCATGTGTTTTTCATAACTTCGCCGGCAATTTCCTGCTCTTTTCAGGGTAAAATAGTCCGCAATAGTTTATAAAATCCAATAAACCAGAACATGCAAGAAGTTCTTTTCAAAAAAATCAACAATCTGCTGGCATGGCTCGCATTTGCCATTTCGGCAATAGTTTATATGCTGACCCTTGAGCCGACTGCCAGCCTGTGGGATTCGGGCCAGTTTGTTGCCATAGCAAGCAAGCTTCAGGTTGGTCACCCTCCGGGAGCGCCCCTTTATCAGATGATGGGCCGGATATTTTCTCTTTTTTCTTTTGGAGAAGTAAGCCAGATTGCTTTTTGGGTAAATACCATGTCCGCATTTTTTGCAGCTTTGGCTGTTAGTTTGCTTTTTCGAACCATTACCATTCTTGCCCGCAAGCTTATAACAACCAATGGCGACCTTAGCCTCGATAAAGTCATCCTTATTTTTGGGAGCGGCATGGTGGGGTCACTTGCCTTTGCTTTTAGCGACTCCTTTTGGTTTTCGGCTGTCGAAGCAGAGGTTTATACAACCTCCATGTTTTTTACGGCCTTTGTGTTTTGGTCAATTCTAAAATGGGAAGAGGTAGCCCACGAAAAAGACTCCCTAAAATGGCTCGTGGCGATTGCTTTTATCATTGGCCTTTCCATTGGTGTGCACATGCTCAATCTGCTTGCCATACCAGCAATCGTGTATGTGTATTACTTTAAAAAATTCAATCCCACCACTAAAGGAATCATCCTTGCCGGCCTTTTGTCGTTTGTGCTTTTGGGGTTTATCATGAGCATTTTTATTCCTGGAGTGCTCACACTCGACTGGTGGTTCGAATTGTTTTTTGTCAATGTGTTAGGCCTTCCATTCAATGTGGGTAGTATATTTTTCTTCGTTCTGCTTATAGCTGGTATAGTCGGTGCGCTCTATTACACCCACAAACATAAGAAAGTGGTTCTGAATACCGTTATTCTTGCCTTCACTTTCATTCTGATTGGATATTCTACCTATTTTATGTTGGTTATCAGATCAAATGCCTATGTTCCCATCAATCAGAACGCCCCGAAGGATGCTTTGGCCATGAAGGCCTATCTGGGTCGTGAGCAATATGGCGACTGGCCATTGATCCAGGGCCCATACTACAACTCTCCAATTATTGATTTCGAGGATGGACGTCCAGCTTATGGAAAAAACCTCGAAACAGGCCGCTACGAGGTAACCAATTACAGGAGGGGATTTGAACCGGTGTTTCACCCCGATTTTATTACGGTTTTCCCACGAATGTGGAGCAGTTCAATGCAAATGCACATAAGCGGCTACGAAACATGGGGAAATGTTGAAGGAAGACCAGTAAGGTTTACCAACAGGGAAGGCGAACAGGAGGTGGTAAATAAACCAACATTTATTGAAAACCTTCGGTTTTTTATTGCTTATCAGGTGGGGCATATGTATTGGAGGTACTTTATGTGGAATTTTGCCGGTAGGCAAAACGACATTCAGGGTCATGGAAGCCCCATTGAAGGTAATTGGCTCTCGGGTATCAACTTTATTGATGAACTCCGGCTTGGGCCCCAGGACAATCTTCCGGAAAGTTTCACCACCAACCGGGGCTACAACAGGTATTACATGCTGCCATTGCTGTTAGGTATAATTGGTATGCTCTACCAATTGCGTCGCAGGCCAAACGACACCCTGGTGGTAGCTGCACTTTTCTTTATGACCGGCTTGGCCATTGTAATCTACCTCAATCAAACTCCCTTCCAGCCACGGGAGCGCGACTATTCATACATTGGCTCATTTTACGCCTTTTCTATCTGGGTTGGACTGGGAGTACTTGGATTGTACAATTTTCTGAGTAAAAAAATAAAATGGCAGGTTGCCGTTTCAATTGCACTCATTGCCTCCCTTATGGCGGCACCTGTTCTTATGGCAGCCGAAAACTGGGACGGCAACGACCGTTCCGGTAGGTATTTGGCCCGCGATTTAGGCAAAAACTACCTCGAAACCCTGGCTCCCAACGCCATCATTTTTACTATGGGCGATAACGATACTTTTCCGCTCTGGTATGCCCAGGAAGTGGAAGGTGTGAGGACAGACGTGAAAGTGGTAAACTTGAGCCTGCTCAATACCGACTGGTATATCAACTACATGATGAGGCGTAAAACTTACAATGCCGACCCTTTGCCCCTTACAATGGATCCAATCAAATACCGTGATGGTACGCGCGATTTTGTTTTTCTCATTGAAAATCCTGGTCTTCAGGGCTATCAAGACCTTGCAAGCATTATGAGGTTTGTTGCCAGCGATGACCCGCGGACCCGCATTAGGACACACCGTGGCATGGAAGACTTCATTCCTACAAAACAATTCCGCCTCCCGGTTGATTCCGCCAGGGTGGTCGAAAATGGCACCGTTGCTCCCGAAGATGCGCATCTTATTGTTCCGGCTTTAGAATGGACCATTGACGAGTTTGGGATACACAAAAACCATCTTATAGTTCTTGATTTTCTGGCTGCAAACAATTGGGAGCGCCCGGTTTACTTTGCTATTACTACCGGTCCGGAAGCATATATTGGACTCGAGGAGTACTTTCAACTCGAAGGGATGGCATACAGGCTGGTACCTATCCGTACCCCGGTGGGCGAAGGTCAGATCGCGCGTATCAATACCCGAATTTTGTACCACAACCTGATGAACAAATACGTTTGGGGAAATATTTACGATCCTGATGTTTACATGAATGAAGACAAACGTCGTTTGTCGGTGAATTTCAAAAATATTTTCCAGCGCCTTGCGCACGCACTTATTGCAGAAAACAAAATGGATTCGGCCATAGCAGTTTTGGATCGGGCAAAAGAGATCATGCCGGCCAATCAGGTGCCGTTTAATTATTTTACCCTGATGCTTGCCGAAGCATATCTTCGGGCCGGTGAACTTGAAAAAGGAAATGAGCTTGCCGGTAAACTGGTCGATTATTATACCGAAAACCTTGGGTATTATTTCAGATTTGAAGGCCCCATGGCTGCTCACCTTGACCGCAACAAGCAGGAAGGTCTTGCCATTTTGCAGCGGATAGGGTTCCTGGGCGAAACCTTCGGATTAGAAGAACTTACACAACGTGCCAAGTCGGAATTCGATGTGTACTACCAACTTTTTATCCAGGCGATGTAGCAAGGTTTTGAAGTTGTTGGAAGTTATTTAAAGCCAACACATTAAAAAACGGCTGTATTGTATTCAAAAAAAAATACTTATTTTTGCAGCCAATATTGCTAAACGCCAATAGTTTTAAGGGGGCAATTCAGTCCCCTTCTTTTTTGGAAGTAACTGGTATGATTGACGAAAACAAAATACAATCCATTGTAAATCAATATCTGGAAAATTCGGATAAGTTCCTGATTGAAGTGAACGTAAGGCCCGGAAACCGGGTTCAGGTGCTGATCGATGGAGACAAGGGGGTGCAGATTGCCGATTGCGCCCTTTTAACCAGGCATATAGAGGCCAATGTTGACCGTTCACTGGAAGATTATTCCCTTGAAGTATCATCGGTGGGAGTTGGGTCGCCTTTAAAACTCAAAAGGCAATACCCGATAAATATTGGAAGGAAAATACTGCTCGTTGACCATGACTTGAATAAAACTACAGGAAAGCTTGTCGAAGTGGTTGAAGAAGGCGTTAAAATTGAGCTGAAGCCTTCTGCATCTGACAAGAAAGCAAAATCAGGAACCCCCGAAATAGTTTTCGTCCCTTTTTCGGCAATAAAGGAGGCGCGCATTCAGGTTTCGTTTTAATAATTTTTAGCTACAATTTAGATTTTCAAAATAAAAGTGCAAAGCAAAAATGGAAAGTATCAATTTGGTTGAATCCTTTTCGGAGTTTAAAGAATTTAAGAATATCGACCGCACAACCATGATGGTCATACTTCAGGATGTTTTCCGCAATATGCTCATGAAGAAGTATGGTTCGTCCGACAATTTCGACATTATTGTAAACATCGACAAAGGTGACCTGGAGGTGTGGCACAACCGTATTGTTGTTGAAGACGGCGCGGTTCAGGATGCCAGTGCCGAAATAGCATATTCGGATGCCATTAAAATAGAGCCCGATTTTGAGATTGGCGAGGAGGTATCGGAGCCTGTCAGAATGGCCGATTTTGGTCGCCGCGAAATATTGGCAATACGTCAGAACCTCGCCACAAAAATTCTTGAACTCGAAAAAGACAGTGTTTACAAAAAGTACAAAGACCGCGTGGGCGAGTTGATTACTGCAGAAGTCTATCAGGTCTGGAAAAAGGAAACCCTTGCTCTTGATGACGAAGGCATTGAACTGATTCTTCCAAAGTCGGAGCAGATTCCATCAGATTTTTTCCGCAAAGGCGATTCTGTTAGGGCAGTCGTGGCTCGGGTGGAGATTAAAAACAACAACCCGCTGATTATCCTCTCGCGCACATCTCCCATGTTTATAGAGCGGCTTTTTGAACAAGAAGTGCCCGAAGTCTTTGACGGCCTCATTACCATTAAAAAGATTGTAAGGGTGCCTGGTGAGCGGGCAAAAGTCGCGGTGGAGTCTTACGACGACCGTATTGACCCCGTTGGTGCTTGTGTAGGGATGAAAGGCTCGCGTATTCACGGAATTGTGAGAGAACTTCGAAACGAGAACATCGATGTGATCAACTACACCACCAATCCTACCTTGTATATTACGCGCTCGCTGAGCCCTGCAAAAATTAACTCCATTAATATTGACCAGAAAAATTTACGGGCAGAGGTTTTTCTGAAACCCGACCAGGTTTCCCTGGCCATAGGTAAAGGAGGTTTTAATATAAAGCTGGCCGGACAGTTGACTGGTTTCGAAATAGATGTTTACCGCGATAGCGAAGTGGAATCCGAAGATGTTGACTTGATGGAGTTTACTGATGAAATCGAGCCATGGGTTATCAATGAATTGAAAAACATTGGCTGCGATACCGCTAAAAGCGTTTTGAACCTTAACGTTGAAGACCTGGTACAACGTACCGACCTTGAAGAGGAAACGATCCTCGAAGTAATGAGAATATTACGGGCCGAATTTGAATAAATTGCCTAATTTTGCACGATTTTTAGCCCACTCCAAGTATTTGAAAACCAAACCCTGCTTATGACCGAAGCAACCACAGTAAAGCGTTTGAGCAAAGTTGCCCGTGAGTTTAACATTGGTACGCTTACCATTGTTGAATTTCTTGGAAAAAAAGGCACCATAATCGAAAACAATCCGAACACCAAAATATCGGATAGCGCTTATGAGTTGCTTTGCAAGGAATTTCAACAGGAAAAAAAATTCAAGGAAGCCACTTTGGGCAAAGCTATGCCGCAAGGTCAGAGAACTGCTGTTTCAATTGAGGAGCCAAAAGGTGCAGTACAGTTCGAAAAAACAGTTAAGGGTTTGGAGGCAGAAACGGAAAAGCAAATTCCTGTTAAAGATCAGGTACAAGTGACCGACCCAGTTTCGATTTTGGATGAGATAAAATTGCCAGGTGTCAAAATTGTTGGAAAACTAGAAGAAAAGAAGGACAAGCCTGAAGAGAAATCTGAAGATAGACCTAAAGAGAAATCTGAGAAGAAACCAGAAAAAGACCCATTGCCCGAAACAATTTTAACTCCTGAACCCGAAGCAGCATATATTGAGCAGAAGATTCAGCCGGTTGTTGATAATGATCGTGTAGCTGTGAAAGAAAGTGAAGTGCTTCCAGGTCCGAAACTCGTTGGAAAGATCGACCTCGAAACTTTAAAGACTACCAGGAGTAAAGCCCATAAGCCCAAAGAGACTATCCCCCCTGTTATCCAGGAGGAGCCAATCGCTCAAGTGCCTGTAGCCGAACCAGTGAAAGGGGAGGAGGTCGTTGAGGAGACCCATAAAGGCGAGAAGAAGGATCTTTTCAAGGTTGAACGGACCAAGTTGGCGGGCCCGACCATTTTAGGAAGCATTGTACTGCCTGATCCCAAGGAACAACAAAAAAAGCCTGTGGCTTCGTCAACTGACCAAAAACAATCCAAAAAACGGAAACGCAAGCGTATTAATAAAAAAGATCGGACAGGTGAGACAGAGGTTGTTGCTCCGGCTCCTGCAACAGCAAAAAGCCCTAAACCAGAAACATCCTGGACCCGCAAACCAAGGTATTCGGATCCTATTAAGCCTGAAATATCCGACGAAGCAATTCAAAAACAAATTAGGGAAACCCTTGCAGCTTTAAGCAATGTTGGGGGGAAATCGAAAGGCTCCAAGCATCGACGACTGAAACGGGAACACCTCGAGAAGAAAAGAGAAAAGGAACTCGAACGCGAAACATCGGATACAAAAGTTCTGAAAGTTACCGAGTTTATTCCAGCTTCGGAGTTTGCAACCATGATGAATGTTGGCATCAATGAAGTGATCTCGACTTGTATGAGCCTCGGGTTGTTCATTTCAATCAATCAGCGACTCGATGCCGAAACCATGGTAATAGTAGCCAGTGAGTTTGGCTTCGACATTGAATTTGTGAAGCTAGATGATCAGATTGTTGTTGAACAAGAAGATGATGTTGCCGACTTAAGACCGAGAGCACCTATTGTAACCGTTATGGGTCACGTTGACCACGGAAAAACGTCGCTGCTCGACCGTATCAGGCGAACCAACGTGATTGCAGGCGAAGCTGGCGGTATAACACAGCATATTGGAGCTTATTCCGTGCAGCAGGAAAGCGGCAAGTCGATTACTTTTTTAGATACACCTGGACACGAGGCCTTTACAGCTATGCGTGCCCGCGGTGCCCGGCTTACCGATGTTGCCATCATTGTGGTTGCTGCCGACGACAATGTGATGCCTCAAACCGTGGAAGCCATTAACCACGCTCAGGCCGCCAACGTACCCATTGTAATAGCAATTAATAAAATTGACAAGCCTTCGGCAAACCCGGAAAAAGTAAAGGAAGAATTGGCCAAAATCAATATTCTGGTCGAAGATTGGGGCGGGAAATATCAAAGCCAGGAAATATCAGCCAAGCAAGGGGTCAATGTTGAACTGTTGCTTGAAAAAGTTCTGTTGGAAGCCGAACTGTTAGACCTCAAGGCCAATCCATCCAGGAAGGCTACAGGTACAGTTATTGAATCGGCCCTCGATAAAGGCCGGGGATATATTGCAACGCTACTTGTACAAAATGGTACATTACAGGCTGGCGATATTGTTGTGGCAGGCGTTTCACATGGCCGGGTAAAAGCCATGTTCAACGAGCGCGGACAGCGTATAAAGGAAGCCAATCCTTCAACTCCGGTGCTTATCTTAGGACTTGACGGTGCTCCCCAAGCAGGCGATACCTTCCAGGTAATGGAAACTGAAAGTGAGGCCAAAGCCATTACGGTAAAAAGGCAGCAAATCCTTCGCGAACAAGGCCTGCGGACACAGAAACATATCACCCTCGATGAGATTGGCCGACGAATTGCCATCGGCGATTTCAAGGAGTTGAACATTATCGTAAAAGGCGATGTGGATGGTTCTGTAGAAGCACTCTCCGATTCGCTACTTAAACTTACAACTCCAGAGGTGCAGGTAAATATCATCCACAAAGCCGTGGGCCCCATTACCGAAGGCGATGTACTGCTTGCCTCTGCCTCCAATGCCATTGTGGTTGGATTCCAGGTTCGTCCCTCTCTTGCAGCCAGGAAATTGGCCGAACAGGAAGAGATCGACATCAGGCTGTACAGTGTGATTTACAATGCCATCAACGAAATAAAATCGGCCATAGAAGGTATGCTCTCTCCCGAAATCGAAGAAAAGGTAATTGCCAACATCGAAGTGCGGGAAGTCTTTAAAATTACCAAAGTCGGAACTGTTGCAGGCTGTATGGTTCTTGATGGAAAGGTAAACCGCAACGCCAATATTCGCCTTATCCGCGACGGGATTGTGGTTTATACAGGCCACCTTGGCTCACTCAAGCGTTTCAAGGACGATGTAAAGGAAGTATCATCAGGTTATGAATGCGGCTTGAATATTGACCGCTTCAACGATATAAAAGTTGGTGATATCATCGAAGCGTTCGAGACCATCGAAATTGCAAGAAAACTTTCCTGACATTACTTTGCAAAAAAGGCAATTTACTAAATCTGGTGCTTACCGGCATAGGTTGTGCTAATGCAGTTTTATTCAGCGTTATGTCTGCATTCTTTCGAAAACTTACGGTTAGCATTATCGGATAGCGTTTGAAAAGGGCATCTTAATAATCATGGGTGTTTATTTAAAGGCTTTTAAAAAATGACAAATCTCAGGGTAAACATTGATAAGGCTAAAGAATTTGTAACCAGAGAGGAGATTGAAAGCTTTCAATCCGGGCTTACTTCGCACAGAAAAAGCATATACACCAAGACCGGTAAAGGCAACGATTTTCTTGGTTGGGTTTCTCTGCCTGGATCCATCAATAAGGAGCTGCTTTCGAGGCTTGAATCAGATGCAGATAAGATGTGGAGAACGTCGGATGTTGTTGTGGTCTGCGGCATTGGAGGTTCATATCTAGGCGCCAGGGCAGTTATAGATGCCCTTGGTAATCCTTTCCTGCCATTTCTTCCTAAGACCTCTCAGGCCGCCCCAGCCATCATTTATGCAGGTCATCATCTTGACGAAGATTACACTGCCAGGTTGCTTAATTTACTCAATGCAGTCAATTACTCCATTATTGTAATAAGCAAATCGGGCACTACCACTGAGCCGGCAGTGGCTTTCCGGATTTTGAAAAAGCATATCGAAAAAAAATACGGAACGGCCGAAGCCTCAAAAAGAATCTTTGCCATTACGGATGCAAGTAAAGGAGCCTTGAAAAATCTTGCATCAGCGCAAGGATATTCAAGCTATGTAATACCCGACGATGTAGGCGGGCGCTATTCGGTGCTCACACCCGTCGGCTTGTTGCCGATTGCCGCTGCCGGATTCAATATCAGGTCGTTGGTAAAGGGAGCATTGGCTATGGAAACGCATCTCAGGGATCACGATAAAATCAGCGATAATCAGGCTGCACAATATGCAATAGCCAGAAACATCCTGTATCGGAAAGGGAAGACCATTGAGTTACTTGCAGGCTACAACCCATCTCTTAGTTATCTTATAGAATGGTGGAAACAACTTTATGGCGAAAGCGAGGGCAAGGAACTGCAAGGAATTTTCCCGGCTGGCGTTGGTTTTACCACCGATCTGCATTCCATGGGTCAATATATTCAGGATGGTGTCAGGAATATTTTTGAAACGGTCATTACCATTGAAAAAGCATCATCCATTGTAAAGATTCCGGCCGATCCTTCCGACCTCGACGGCCTGAACTTTTTGTCAGGTAAGCGTATCAATGAAGTCAACAAGATGGCTCAGCTGGGAACCATGCTTGCACATGTTGACGGTGGAGTTCCAAATCTCGAAATATCCTTGCCTGAGCTGAATGAGCAGAATGTGGGTGAGCTCATCTACTTTTTCGAAATGGCATGTGCGCTAAGTGGATATATTTTGGGCGTAAATCCTTTTGATCAGCCCGGAGTGGAAGCCTATAAAAGAAATATGTTCGCATTGCTCAATAAACCGGGTTTCGAAAAGGAATCGGAAGAATTGCGAAAAAGACTTTAAAGAAAACCAGGCTTTAATACAAGCATTTGCAAACCCGGGTAGCACTTTCAGTACTTACCTTGAAGGTCTTCCGAAGCCAATCCGGTTAGCGGTTTTTCTTCGAATAGCATGTGCGGCACAGCGGCTCATAGGCATCTGTTTCGCCAAGCACAACCAGTTTTTCGCTTACAATGGTACGGTGCGAGTATTGAGCCAGATTGCCACATCCAACACAGATGGCGTGTACCTTGGTAATGTATTCGGCCATGGCCAGCAGCGCCGGAATGGGGCCAAAAGGATTGCCTTTGAAATCCATGTCGAGCCCTGCCACAATGACCCTGATACCCATATTGGCCAATTGGTTGCAAACGTTTGGAAGTTCTGCATCAAAAAATTGTGCCTCATCTATACCAACAACATCTACACCACTGGCCAGTAACAGAATGTTTGAGGATGACGGCACAGGGGTTGACATGATTTCGCGGGCGTCGTGCGAAACAACCTTTTGATCGTCGTAACGGACGTCGATTGCAGGCTTGAAAATCTCCACTTTCAGCTTGGCAATTTGTGCACGCTTTAATCTACGAATCAGCTCCTCGGTTTTGCCCGAAAACATACTGCCGCAAATTACTTCTATCCACCCGTGGCGTAAGGTTCTGTTAATATCGTTTTCGATAAACATTCTTCAATTTACCTGTTTATTTGTTACCTTTAACCGGTTTTTGCCGGACATGCAGGCACAAAATTAAAAATAAACTTCACTATTATCCGGATACTTAATCCGTCGAAATTTACAATATTTTACTTTTCATTTTTTCTATGCATCAGGAAATCAAAGATCGTATCGTACAATTGCTATCGGATGTGGTTGAGCGATCGAAGGCAATCAATCAATCAAGTGGCACTTCTTTAAATCTGGAATTAGATTTGATTATGGAGGACCTGCGGTCTCTATACCGCGATTTTGAATGGCTGCGTAAGCAAATCTCAGAAAATGATGGCCTTACTCCTGGCAAGGCAATTGAAGTGTCGGAGCAGCATGTTACCGAAGCATCCGAACCTTTGGAGCCTGCCAAACAAGCAGCAAAACTGGTTGTTGAAGCTGAACCTTTAGCCGAAGAGTTGATTCCTGCTGAGCAACCCCAACGAGCCATTGAGGATGTGAAAGAGGTGGTCAGGCCGGCTGTTCCCGAAACTGTAATTGCGGCTTCACCGGCTGTTCCCGAACCTGTAATTGCGGCTTCACCGGCTGCTCCTGCTGCAATGTCGGTAAACCTCGAAAGCAACTTGAAAGAACAGGTCGTATCTGCAGGCATGGAATCTCAGAATCAAACCTCTTCCAACCTGGGTAGTCCGACACCCGAAATGATTCCGTCCATACCGCAGCCGGCTGCAAATATAGGTTCCTCAGGTATAACCAAAACCCGCATTGCCGACCGTTTTGTTTCAGAGGACAATTCGTTGCACAAAAGACTTGCCGCTCAAAAGGAAGACCGCAGCCTGGGAGCCCGACTGCAGATGACTCCAATCAGCAATCTCAAAGACGCTATTGGGGTCAATGAAAAATTTCTTTTTATCAACGAATTGTTTGGTGGGAATATCCAGGTTTACAACGAGGCCATTGTCAAATTAAATGCCTTTCAAAATATCGACCAGTCTTTCGAGTATCTGAACGACCTGGGCAAAACCCTTGAGTGGGACGAAAACAGGTCTGCTCAGACTATTGAAAAGCTTGCAGGGTATGTGATGAGGCGGTATTTGGTTCGATGAAAAACAAAGAGGCAGGTCTGGCAAAATTGTACATTATCCCCACACCCATCGGGAATCTTGAAGATATTACCTTCCGGGCTCTGAAAATTTTAGAAAAACTGGATTTGTTGCTGGCTGAGGATACCCGCACTACATCGATCCTGTTGCAACATTACCAGCTTAAAGTCCCGATATCGGCCTACCATCAGCATAATGAACACAAAATGCTGCCCTCCGTAATGAACAAACTTATTGGGGGTATGACCCTGGGCCTTGTTACCGATGCGGGTACCCCCGCCATTTCTGACCCGGGCTTTCTTTTGGTGCGCGAATGTATACGGCAGGGCATTGAAGTAGAGTGTCTGCCAGGGGCAACAGCATTTGTTCCGGCTTTGGTCAATTCAGGTTTGCCATCCGACAGGTTTTGTTTCGAGGGTTTTCTTCCCCAGAAGAAGGGCCGGTCGTCGAGGATTCTTTCCCTTACAGGAGAAACACGTACCATGGTTTTCTACGAATCGCCCCACAGGCTGGTAAAAACATTAAAGTCCTTTGCCGAAGCTTTTGGCGAAACACGCTTGGCGAGCGTTTCGAGGGAGTTGAGCAAGGTATTTGAAGAAACCGTGCGCGGGTCGCTCTCCGAATTGATAACCCACTTTGAGAAGGGCGCAGTTAAAGGAGAGATTTGTATTGTTGTGGCGGGATTGCCAAAACATGATCCACACCAGGCAGACGGGGATGATTAATCGTTGAGTTTCAGAACAGCCATAAAGGCCTGCTGAGGAACCTCAACATTGCCTATCTGGCGCATCCTCTTTTTACCTTTCTTTTGTTTTTCGAGCAGTTTGCGTTTCCGCGAGATGTCGCCTCCATAACATTTGGCAGTAACGTCCTTTCTTAGAGCCTTAACGGTTTCCCTTGCTATGATTTTTGCACCGATACCTGCCTGAATGGCGATGTCGAATTGCTGACGGGGGATTAACTGGCGCAGTTTCTCGCAAATCTTTTTGCCGAATTCATAAGCATTGTCGCGATGTATGAGTGCCGAAAGGGCATCTACATGGTCTCCGTTGAGCAGGATGTCGAGTTTAATCAGGTCAGAATTCTTGTACCCGCATGGGTGGTAATCGAATGAGGCGTAACCGCGCGAAATGGTTTTCAGTTTATCGTAAAAGTCGAATACAATCTCGGCCAGTGGCATTTCGAATGTCATCTCCACACGATCGGTTGTCAGATAAACCTGGTTCTTTATGACACCTCGTTTGTCGAGGCATAGTGACATTATGGAGCCAACATATTCGGACTTGGTGATGATTTGGGCGGTGATGTAAGGTTCCTCTATAAAATCGAGCAAATTCGGGCCGGGCAGGTCCGAAGGGTTATTCACCACCAGTTTGTCGCCCTTGTTTGTATATGCAAAATACGATACGTTGGGAACTGTGTTGATTACCGTCATATTGAACTCTCTTTCGAGGCGTTCCTGTACAATTTCCATGTGAAGCATACCCAGGAACCCGCACCGGAATCCAAACCCCAATGCAGCCGACGACTCCGGTTCAAAAGTAAGGGAGGCATCGTTGAGTTGCAGCTTCTCCATAGCAGTGCGTAACTCCTCAAAATCTTCCGTATCAACCGGATATATGCCGGCAAAAACCATGGGTTTTACATTTTCGAAGCCCTTGATGGCTTCCGGAGTAGGATTTTTCACGTGGGTAATGGTGTCGCCAACCTTAACCTCACGGGCGTCTTTGATGCCTGAAATAATATAACCTACATCACCAGCTGAAATTATGGGCAGAGGTACTTGCGACAATTTCAACACTCCTACCTCATCGGCGTGGTATTCGTGCTGGGTGTTCATAAACTTTACAAAATCACCAGTTCTCAGCTCACCATTTAGTACCCTGAAGTAGGCAATAACCCCCCTGAAAGAGTTATATACCGAGTCGAAAATCAAGGCCTGTAATGGGGCATTCGGATCGCCTGCAGGGGCTGGAATCCTATTAACTATAGCTTCCAGAATTTTATCAACTCCGAAGCCTGTTTTGCCGCTCGATGGTATGATATCGTCGTAATCGCATCCTATCAGGTCAACAATTTGATCGGCAACTTCTTCGGGCATGGCTCCGGGTAGGTCCATTTTATTGAGAACCGGAATGATTATCAGGTCGTGCTCCAGGGCAAGGTAAAGATTAGAAATGGTCTGAGCTTCAATTCCCTGAGATGCGTCAACAACCAGCAAAGCGCCTTCGCAGGCTGCTATGGAACGCGATACTTCGTAGCTGAAATCCACATGTCCGGGGGTGTCAATCAGATTTAGCTTGTATTGCTGCCCATTCATTTCATATTCCATCTGCACGGCATGGCTTTTTATGGTAATGCCACGTTCGCGCTCCAGGTCCATATTGTCGAGCAACTGATTCTTAAATTCGCGGTCGCTTATGGTATTGGTGGTTTGTAAAAGGCGGTCGGCCAGGGTGCTCTTGCCGTGGTCGATATGGGCAATAATGCAAAAATTACGAATGTTTTTCATAGACCACAAAACTACTTATAAAAAACCATAATTTGCTTATTTTTGGAAATTCTGGGTATTGACCATAATAAAGCTAAGGCCGTATCCGTAATTTTGCTGAATGGAAAATTAGTCTTCATGAGAAATCTCAAAATCCTGCCCTTTCTCGCGGTCTTTTTGTTGAGCCTCAAGACCAATGCGCAGCCTGTTTATCCAATAAACAGTTTTTCAGGGCAGGTAGTATCAACTTGCTCCGGTCGTTTTACCGACAGCAGTGGCGATTTTGGCGGTCTTTATGGTCCCAACGAAGACTTCTCGGTAACCTTTTGCAGCAACAACCCCCTTGCCAGCGTGTTGGTAATACATTTTAGACTTTTTGAACTTGGGGCCGGCGACTGGCTTTATGTGTATGATGGCGCCAATGCCTCCGCTCCTTTGTTGATGCAGGCAACCGGAACCCAGCTGCAGGATATGAGGTTTTATGCCTCCGGTGGCTGCCTTCATTTCCGCTTTGTTTCCTCTCCAACCCAGCAGGGAAGAGGATGGGATGCTTCCATCAGTTGCATGAGCCTTTGCGAAAGCTATCAGGTCAATATCATACCGCAAACAGGTACATTTTTGCTGTGCCCCGGAACCCAACAGGTTACGTTCGATGCACTGGCGGGGTTCTTGCCTCGGCATACCGGTTTCAATCCAGCACAGGTAAGCTATCAGTGGCGGATTGGTTCGTCCCAATACACAGGAGCCAGAATTACCCATCAATTCCAGGAGTCAGGAGCATTTCCGGTAACCGTTACGGCAACCGATGCATTAACCGGATGTACTGCGAGCCGGACAGAATTAGTAAAAATTGGGACAATTCCTGATTTCTTTGGCACCCTTGCCACGGCCGATACTGTTTGTTCAGGGGAGCCTTTTTCGCTAAGGGGAGTTGCCAACCCAACTTTGTGGACCGGTTTCCCTATTGAGGTTCGGGAAACGGTGCTTATACCCGACGGTACAGGGCATCAATACGAATCGTTTCTTGATTTCGACGTATTTGGAGCGGGAGATAGAATCCTTTCGCCCCTGGATGTGAAAAAGGTTTGCATAGACATAGAACATGCTGTTAGCGGCCAACTGCGCATGGAATTGGAATGCCCTTCGGGCAATCGGATGGTACTCAAAGACTTCGGCGAAGGAACAGCAAACCTGGGCGAACCCGTAATATGGGACCCAGCCATGCCAGGCAGGGGATATACATATTGCTTTGTTAATGGCGCAGCTTTTGGAACCATGAATACGACCGCGCCCCGCTTTCATGCTTATACCGACCGGGCTGGTAACTACTACTTCAATGCCCCGTTTTTGCCAGCTGGCTCATACACCCCCGATGACAGTTTTAATTCCCTGATTAATTGCCCGCTCAATGGGAGGTGGACTTTGAGAGTCAGGGACAACACCCCGGGCGACAACGGATTTGTTTTCGGTTGGACACTCCATTTTCAGGAAATCTTTTATCCCGACTCATTGTATTTTGCCCCACAAATCGTGCAGCATAGGTGGTTCAGAGGTACTCAGCAGCTTACCGGAAATCCGGCTAATGTTACGGTTAACGAGCCCGGAAATCATATATTCCGGTTTGAGGCTACAGATAATTTTGGGTGCAGGTTCGATACCGCCCTGGTGGTTAACGTCAGGCGACTCCCATTAGCAGAGATTCTTTCAGAAATGGAGTTACCGCTTTGCAAAGGCGATTCTACCTTACTCACCGTACAACCTATCGGCCAGGTGCATCCGCATTGGTCGTATCAATGGCTAAGAAGTAATAATCCTATACCTAATGCCGTAAACAGTACATTTATGGCAACCACCCCGGGAGAATATTCCGTTAGGGTGACAGATATGGAAACCGGTTGCCTGAATTTTTTCGATATTTCAGTTACAGATCAGAATTGCGATTTAACCATACCAACAGTTTTTACACCCAACAACGATGGGATCAATGATGTATTTGAAATCTTAAACCTTGAACACTACCAATCTCAGATAGTTATTTTCAACCGATGGGGTAAAAGGGTCTTTGAACATAGGGACTATTTTAACAACTGGTGGGATGGCGCCAATGCCCCCGATGGCACCTATTTTTATGTTTTAACCTATACCCGTGGAGAAACAACCCGATCAGCTGAAGGAGTCATCACAATCATACGCTGACAAAAAGGCATATATTTCTGGTATTCGCCTGTGTTTTTATTGAATCTTATTAAGGTAGCTGATTGGGTACGAATTTTGACAGAGGTACAATGAACCCCAAATACCTCCAAAATGTTATTTGAAAAAACCATCCAGCAATACGGATTCATTGTAAGGTGCCTGCATTCACACAGGGTTTACGACGCCATTGAAAGCCTCCGGCAAATGATTCAGCAAACCCACAAGGAATTTCTTTCCGAAAGGGTGGATAATCTCAATGAAACTTACAAGAACCTTCTGCGCTATACATTTGCTAATATTCAGGACCCGGAACGTGAAAAAGTTTACAATTACATCATAAGGAGCCTGCTTGAACTTGCCGACGAAGTAAAGGAGTTGATTCTTACTGCAGGCATGGTAAATAATGTTTACAGGGTCAAAAATCAAATGCTTGGTGAAAAAAGGCTTGAGCGGGCTGATATCCGGTTTTTTCTGGAAAAGCTTACGTTCGACAAGGATTTGTTTGGGCTGCTTCAGGATGAGCCTATAGCGCTCCACCCAGAAGAACCGGTAAGGGAAGATGCATTAAAAAAATTGTTCAACATTATATGGCTGACCGACAGGTACAACGATGCCGAGATTGACCTGCTCAGTGCTGCCTGCAATTCGCAAAAGCTGCCCTGGCACGACAAATCTTTGGTTGTAAGTGCACTGACTTTGAGCCTGCTCCGGTATTTCGACCTGAATAAGTTTTTGCTTTTGTTTCGCTTTGCGGCAAGAATGGAAGAAAAAGTATGGGAGCGGGCGCTGATTGGGCTTTTTTTAGCTTCGCTCAAATATTATGACAGGTTTCATCTATATCCTGCATTAGAAGAAAAAACACTGGAATTCAGAAATTTTCCCGAGATAGAACAAAATATCGAAGCAATTGTAATTCAGTTTACAAAAGCCAAGGAAACCCAGAAAGTGCTGCGCAAATGGGAGGAAGAAATTTTGCCAGCCATGCTGAAAATGCGGCCTAAAATAGAAGAAAAACTGGGCCTTGACCAAATCTTTAAGTCGGAATTCGGGGAAGAACGAAACCCCGACTGGGAAACGGTTTTTGAAGATGTTCCCGGATTATTAGATAAGCTGCAAAAGTTTTCCGAAATGCAGCTCGAAGGCATGGATGTGTTCATGAGCGCATTTTCGCAACTGAAAGGATTTCCATTCTTCATGGAAATCAGCAACTGGTTCATGCCGTTTTATACTGAAAATTCGGCCATTAAACCGGCTTTGGGTGAAGGCGAAGACCAGGCAGACCTTAGCCCCCTCTTTCAAAGGCTCGAAAGTACTTACATCATTTGCAATAGCGATAAGTACTCACTTTGTCTTAATCTTATGATGGTACCGGAGCAACAAAAATCCTTGATGATAAATATGTTCAAATCCGAAATGGAATCCATTTCGGATGTGGAACATGGAGAGGAATACCTGCGCGGATTTTCACAATCTAAAGGGATCTATACTCAATATTTTCAGGACCTTTACCGTTTTTTTAAGCTGCATCCCTGGCGCCAGGAGTTCGAAGATGTTTTTGCCCTCGAAACCGACCTGTACGAATCTCCATTCGTGAAGCACCTTGTATCCGGAACAAAAACCATCCGAAATATTGCGGAACTTTATTTCGACAAGAAATTCTATCAGGATGCCTTGAAGGTTTTTCTGGCGATCATTGGCAATGACAAGACCAACATCGAATTGTTCGAAAAAATTGCATTCTGCTACGAGAAAACAGGAAATCTGGAAAAAGCTTACGATTACTACCTAAAAGCTGATTTGATAGAATCGGACAGGCCCTGGATCCTGAAAAAAATAGCCAACTGTTGCAAATATCTCAACAAATGGGAGGAAGCATTATCCAATTACAGGCAGCTTGAAAAAGCAGATCCCGATGACCTGAGTGTTCAGGCAAATATCGGTCAATGTCTCGTTCACCTCGAGCGCTACAGCGAAGCACTTGATTATTACTTTAAAATTGAAGTATTGGCCCCGGAAAATCACCTGATAAGGAGGCCGCTGGCGTGGTGTTCGTTCCTGACAGGAAAGCTCGATACTGCCAAAGACTACCTGGAAAGACTTCTGGAGGCCTACCCTGAAAATCCCCACGACCTGCAAAACCTTGGTCATGTTCTATGGTGCCAGGGAAAACCCATTGATGCCCTACGTTGTTATTGCAAAAGCCTGAGCTTGTCAGCTAACTTTCAGTCTTTTCAGAATAATTTTAAGGACGACAGCAAGTACTTGGCGCAATACGGAATCAGTCAGTTCGACATCGATCTCATGCTCGATTTTGTGAAAATGGGGGAATTTTAAAAAAAATTTTTCTTTCACGCAGCATTTTACCCGATTTTCCCGTCTGATATTTGTTGAAGGCAAAACTTTTGATTTTTTCAATTTTTTTTCCTTTATAACTATCAGGTTTTTCCTTTTTTCGGATCAGGTCTTTTTATGTTTCAGGGACACACGGTAATGGCCGCCAAAACTTACACCGGGCCCTCCGGTAAAGTAGTTGACCAACCATTAACCCAACCAACTGACCCAGCGGCCATTTCCCTGAAACTTAAACCACCTGCAAAACAAACCCACGACCGGTCAGGATTCTGACCGGTTTTTTTTAAAAAGAAATTGATGAGTGTATTGCTGCCAAACAGGATGTCAATACCCATCTTCATAAATTTTGTGGAATTAGAGTCAGGTTTTTGTAATTTACAGAAATTAATATCTTTGTGGAAAGCAAAAACCTCTTTGTGGAAGCACTGAAAAGCATCGTTAAGGGTTGTTTGAAACAAAACAAAGCAGACCAGCATAAGCTGTACGCATTGTTTTCGCAAAAGATGTATGGGGTATGCCTGCGATATGCCGGAAACTATCATGAAGCACAGGATATTTTGCAGGAAGGCTTTATTAAAGTTTTTGAAAAACTGGATTCATTCAGGTGGCAGGGAAGTCTTGAAGGCTGGATAAAGCGGATTATGATCCACTCGGCCATTGAAAAGTACCGGGAAAGGATTTATTACCTTTCTACTGATGATTTCCGGTTTGCACCCGGTATTTATCAGGAGAATTCGGCAACCGACAAAATAGCTCTTGACGACATCCTTAGCCTCATTCAAATGCTTCCCGACCAATACAGAATGGTGTTCAATATGGCAGTTATAGAAGGGTTGAACCACAAAGAGATAGGAGAGTTGTTAGGTATTTCAGAATCCACTTCGAGGTCAAATCTTTCCAGAGCCAGAAGCATTTTGCAGGAATGGATACTTAAAGAGGAAAGAATTCTTGAAAAGGCAATTTAAACTATGAAGGCTGATTATTTCAGATATGAAGAGGAACTCAGGGAAGCCTTCGAAGATTTCAAGGTAAGGCCCCCGGCATCTGTCTGGTACGGTATCGTTGACGAACTGCCTGCAAAAGCGCCAAGAAAAAAAATTCCTCAGGTATGGCTGGTAGCAGCCTCAGTGGCTCTTTTTTTGGCATCCACTGTTTTTGTTTGGATCTATTCCGGAAGATTGAATCTGATGCAGGGCTTGGTTGCTTTACAGCAACAATCCGATTATGGTGATAGGCTCACTGATAATTCTGCAAGTACAACCTTGGGAGAATCAGTATTGCTTGAAAACACTGAGCAGCAGCCACAAGGAGAGACACCCTCTGGAACCAAAATTTACCAATCCGGAATCCCCTCGTTGTCTTCTGAAGGTTTTACAGGACCACCTGTACCTGTAGTTTCACTCGACGGCAACATTGCAACTGAAATTCCTTCATTAGCTTTAGAGAACGCTCCTGATCTGGCCGACAACAGTTCGGCTATACAAGTAGTCAGTAATTTTGAAACAATCGACCTCAATCAACCGGAAGTTTCCAGAACACGCATTGATCTTGGAGGTCATTTTGCTATGCGGTACAGTTCAAGGAGCCTTACCAACAGTCCCACCCAGTTGACCTCCAATCCGCTGAAGGGCATTGAGAATCCCATTATGACTTTTGATGCCGGCATATCGCTTACCCTCAGCTCGAAGTCGCGCCTGAGCTTTCAAACAGGAGTTCATTACTCTACAATGGGCCAGTATGTCAACAATATTGATGTTTTCTCAAACCCTGAACTGCTCTCGCTTTTTAAAAATACCACCTACGACATGTTTGGAAGTGCCCAAACTATGGTAACCTCGCACGGATTTATTCAATTGAACGAAACGGGTCAGTTGTTCTCAAGAACTGGGGCAACAAGTTCAATTAAGAATTCGAATGCACTTATTCTTGGGGAGTCATACCCTCTAAGTTTAAATGATTTTGGACTAACCCAGATGTTTAGTTTTATTGAGGTGCCTTTGATAGCACGCTTCCGAATGCTTGACCACGGCCTTACGATGCACATGAAAGGTGGAGTTTCAGCAAGCTACATGGTTAGCAATAACGTATTCCCAAGCCGGGGCTCTGTAAGGCAATCTATTGGAGAAACCTTTGGTATCCGACAACTGAATTTTGAAGGAATCGTTGGGGTTGTTGTAGATGTACCTATTACAAGAAACATTTCCTTCCAGCTTGAACCCACTGCCCAATTTTTCTTCTTTCCAATGATTGATGGATTCAACTATTTTGGAAGGCCAATACCCTACAGCTTTTCGCTGTTTACAGGCATAACCTACGGCTTTTAATTCATCTTGTCAATCCTGAATAATTTAATGCCAACCCGCCCTGGCTGGTTTCCCTGTACGATGCTTTCAAGTCCAGGCCGGTTTGTTTCATAGTTTTGATTACCTCATCGAAGGTAATCCTATGCTTGCCATCAGAAAGAAGGGAGTAGGTGGCACATTCCAGAGCCCTTACCGCAGCCATGGCATTTCGTTCGATGCATGGTATCTGAACCAGGCCGTTTACCGGATCGCAGGTTAGCCCGAGGTGATGCTCCATGCCCATTTCAGCGGCATATTCAACCTGTAATACCGATCCTCCTAACAGTTGAACTGCAGCCCCTGCCGCCATGGAGCAGGCAGCCCCTATTTCGCCCTGGCACCCTACTTCGGCTCCCGAAATGGAAGCATTGGTTCGGATTAAATTGCCTATGAGGCCGGCAGTAGCCAATCCTCTTATAATCCTGGTGTCGGACAGCTTATAGGTTTTCTGCAGCGAATACAGGACACCCGGAAGAACACCTGCCGAACCGCAGGTGGGTGCTGTAACAATGCGCCCCCCTGCAGCATTTTCTTCGGCCACAGCCAGGGCGTAAGCAAAAGTATATCCGGTGCGCTTAAGAAGGTCGGAAAAGGTCTTGCTCTTGGTATAGTATTGAGGCGCCCGACGCACCAGGTTAAGGCCACCCGGCAGGGAGCCCTCCTGCTCAAGGCCACTTTCAATGGCATCTTTCATGACTCCCCAAACCTTTCCCAAATAATCGAAAATGTCGGGGTAATCATATTCCTTCACATACTCCCACATGGATTTTTCCTGCGCCTGGCACCAGAGCAGGATGTCGTGCATGGTATGAAGTTTATAGACGTTTTCGGAAAGATTGTTTGTTTCGCCCTCTTCCATTAGGTTGCCACCTCCAATGCTATAAACACGCCATGCTGCAATGGAATAACCGGTCTTTAATGCTTCGAACTCCATGCCATTGGGATGCAAAGGGAGTTCAATATCTGGTTTCCAGATGATGTCTAAAGGCAAAGGATGAAAAGTAGCAAGGAGGATGGTATCCGTAAGGTGGCCGGCACCTGTAGCAGCCAAACTGCCATAGAGGGTAACCCTGAAACCATCTGCCGTAGGATTCTTTGAAAGAAACTGCTCGGCAGCACGCCTCGGACCCATGGTATGACTACTCGATGGACCGTGCCCAATCTTAAATAACTCTTTGATCGTTTTCAAAAAAACCTTTCAGTTATCTGGTTTTTCCTACGGGCATCAGGTAAACTACAACATATTGTTCGCCTATGTTCAGCAGATTATGCACCTCATCATCGCGGAAAGCCCCGATTACGACCGTCCCGAGATTGAGAGCTGCCGCCTGGAGGTGAATGTTTTGCCCCACATGGCCCACTTCGTTATATACGTAGCGTATTCCCCGATCGCCATAGCGTCTGGTGGTGCGTTCCATAATTGCAGCAATAACAATTACAGCTCCAGCCTCGCTTACCATGGTTTGGCCAAGCGATGCCCTCGCCAGGTCGCGCTCTATCTGGCGTGTGTCAACAAGTCTTAGTGCATGTTCCCTTATCTGGTAGTGATAAATGCCTTTACGCAGGCCTTGAACATTATTTACCACCACGTACAACTCAAGAGGAAATGTTGCCCCGGCCGAAGGTGCTGTGCGAAATCCCCGCTCATTGGTAATTCCCTGCCCCGACCATAAAATTTGCGACAACTCAGCCAGGGTAAGGGGCTGATCACTATAGCTGCGGATGGAGCGCCGCAGGGTAAGAGCCCTTTCGAGGCTCATCCGGCCATCGGTAACCGGTCTGGGTAAAGTAATCATGGTTCCTTGGTTTTGCTGAGCCACTTCTGCAACATAAGCTTCGGGTGTATTCCCCTGCACTTCGTTGGTTACCGGTGTCGCGTTGCTGAAAAACATGCGAACTACCAGAACAACCGCCAGAACTAAAACTAAACTAACGCCAATGTAGATAAACTTTTTCATCTTAAACTTGTGATTGGTTCAGGCAAATATAATGTTTAAAGGCCATTTCTGCAAGTACAGGGACTTGTTTAGAATTGGAATAAATTTTTTCACTTACGGAGTTAAAACTTTCAAAAATATACCTTTGCCCCGTATGGTTTTAACTTATTTGAGTCCAGGCTAAGGAGTAAACGAAAACAGCAGTTCTGGCTAAAATCCGAATTATCGAAAGCGAGTGAGTAAGTGTACTTTAGATCAAAATTGTTGTTTTAGAACCTGTACTCATAATTGGTTTTTGAATGGAATGAAATTTTCTTACAAAGTCTGTTTTTTAGGAAAAACCACATTTTATGTACAAAATAACCCACCATCCCATCATCGAAATTAAGGATTGTGAAGAAACAAATTTTCTTTACAATGGCTCGAAGGTCTCTGGTAAAAAGGGATTTACTGTGGCGGCTGCATTACATCAGGCCGGTTTTCCGGTGCACAGCCATAGCCTGACAAACCGGAACCGGAGTCTGGAATGTGGTATCGGGAAATGCAGTGCCTGCGAGATGCTTGTTGACGGCGAGATCAGGCGTATTTGCATTACCCGGGTTGACGGTGTCAGGGAGGTTTCCGAAATACCCCGTGACCATATTGCAGTTCCGGCGGGCTACAAGAATAAGGAAGCCCTCAGGGTTTTTAAAACCGATGTGGTAATAGTAGGCGCTGGCCCGGCGGGCCTTGCTACGCGCGAAATCCTCAACCAATACGGTGTAAGCAACATAGTGGTTGACAGCAATTCCGAAATTGGCGGACAGTTTAATATGCAGACCCATCAGTTCTTTTTTTACGAAACTGAAAAAAAATATGGTGGGTTACGGGGGTTTGAAATCGCCCGTTTGCTTGCAGGCGACAACCACGATGGTATATTTCTCGACTGTACTGTTTGGGATGTGTTTGAAGGCAACCGGGTAGCTGTAAAAAATTTCTCTACACGCGAGATATTTTATATCGATTGCTCTCATTTTGTGGTGGCTACAGGTGCAGTTCCATTTCTTCCAACGTTTCACAACGACGACCTTCCCGGAGTTTATACGGCTGCGGTAATCCAGAAAATGATGAACACGGAGCTGACCCTGCTCGGTCGAAATGTGCTAACGGTTGGCGCGGGCAATATAGGTTACCTGACAAGCTATCAGCTTACTCAGGCAGGTGCCAGGGTTAGGGCAATACTTGAAGCCCAGCGGTACGAAGGTGGGTTTCCTGTTCAGGCAAACAGGGTTCGCAGGCTGGGAATTCCGGTACTTCTTTCGCACATGATTTTGGAAGCCGTTCCCAATCAAAAAGGTGACGGAATAAAAGGGGCTGTTATTGCCAGGGCAGAAAACTTTGTGCCAGTTGCCGGAACTGAGAAAGTGCTCGAAGGAATTGATGCAATCAATATATGCACCGGATTGATGCCCGATGATGCGCTTTTAGAAAAAGGCCAGGAAATGTTTGGCAGGCGGTGTTACGGTGCAGGCGACGCCCTTCGCATTGGTGAGGGAACCAGCGCAGTGCTTCGCGGAAAGCAGGTTGCCTATGAGATTCTCGAAAACATGAAAACCCGTTTTCGCTACGACGACTACCTCCTGGTATCGAAAGAATATATCGACTCTCAGCAGCATCCGGTAAAAATAATCGAACAACCACAGATTCCGACTCCGGAAAGAATGCAAAAGCCCTTTGTGCAGATAGATTGCCTCTATGGATTTGCATGCAACCCCTGTGTTTTTGCCTGCAAATACGGCGCCATCACCAAATCATCGACCAGCACCATTCCCGAAATTGATTTTGGCAAATGCGTGGGATGCATGGATTGTGTTTATCAATGCCCGGGCTTGGCCATTTTTGGTTACAATATCCCGAAAAGTACCTTCATGCTGCCGATAGAGTTTGATATGACTGAGGGCGAACAAGTATTTCTTGTAGATAATCATGCCAACATTTTGGGCGAGGGGGTTATTGAAAGGATTCTGCGCAAAAAAAATCTGACCCACATTGCGCGGGTAAAAGGCGTCAATATTTCTGCCGACAAACAGCTTCAGGTAAGAGGGTTTATCCTGAAGCGCGATTACCCCGGGGAGCTGTCGTTCAGCAGGTATTCCGAAGAGCCATGTCAGGATATTTTCATGTGCCATTGCGATGATGTTCCGCTCAAGGAAGTCTTGAGCCTTATTGGCCAACGCAGGTATGTGTCAGTTGAAGAAGTAAAGCACACCACCCACCTTGGGATGGGGCCATGCCGTGGAAAACGCTGCCTGCAGCGACTGAAGCAGAATCTGCGACCCATGGGCATTGAGCTGATTGGTGGTTCGACACCCAGAGGGCCAATGTCGAATCAGCTTACCATCGGGGAACTGCTCCCCCGGAGTGCGTCACCACAAGTGGTTACAAACGGTGGTATAAAGAAACGGCGCATCGTTGAAACCGGTGCCCTGGTTGCTGGGGGCGGAATTGGAGGAAGCGCTTTGTTTCGGTTTCTTGCTGAGGCAGGATACAAACCGGTGATGATCAATGCCGGATTTGGCGCCTCCTGGAGAAACATTGCCGGCGGAAGGCCCGTGTTTTCCTTGCCCGAACTTACTGAAATCGCCAGACAAAACCTGTCTCTGTTTAAAGACTTGCAACAGCATGGAAATATTGATTTTCGATTGATCAACTATGTAACCTTCGCGCACGACCAGGCTATGTACCAGGCGCTTGAGAACTCCATGGCCTGGCAAAAGGCCATAATGCTCACCCCAGGGCAGTTTAAAAAAGAGGTTTCGCCCTTCTTCAACTCACACAGCAGAAAATACATTGCTGCGCTCAAAACCAGCGAATGTTGGCAGGCAACCCCGGGTAAGGTGATCGAAGTTCTCCGCAAAATCGGAATTGCCAAAGGAGGCATATTGATGGAAAGCTGCAGCCTGGTGTCGGTTGAAAAAGATTCCGGCAAATTCAAAGCCATTGTTCGCGATCATAAAGGGGAATACGTTGAGTATCATACATCAGTTTTTATTAATGCGTTGGGTGACAAAGGCGACCATTTTGCCCGGATGCTTGATATCGAAACCGGCCTTTATCCAGTAAAGCATCAGGCTTTTATTACCAGGCGTCTGCCCATGCTTGGCGTTGAAGGCAGGCCGCTCGACATGCTCATCGATCGCCGAAATTACAAATGCTTTGTTGCTGTTTATGGTCAACAATTAGGCGAAACTGGCCAGATTATTGGCTGTGCTTCGCCAGCGGTTGAACCCCTTGAGACCGATAAGAATTTGAAAATTAACAGCCAGGAGTTTGCCTCTATCGTAGCCGAGACTTTTGTAGATTGGATTCCCGAAATTTCCGCTGTAGGCTTCCAGGCACTTTGGGCAGGTTATTACATTGAACCCAAAATGATCATTGATGTTGAAAAAGGATTGTTTCTTGGTCTTCGCGGGCAAGGTTTCATGCTTGGTCAATACCTTGCCAAACTGTATGTTGACCAACTGGCCGGGAAAGAAGTGCCCGAATATTTTTACAGGCTGAAATTAGGCAACGACGGCTTGCTTGAAAAAGCGTTTAAGTAATCTTTTTTTAGTGGTCGTTGGGCGAAAATGACCCCTTAATTAAGCATTTTGAATTAATTTTCAAGTACTTGGGCAATTTGGTTATTTTGCATTATAGTATTAAATTTGCAGCCTTTTATATGGCGGCATTTTGAACTACCTCGCTCCATACAATATAGCTTTTGCCGGGCTGATGCACGGTAAGCATACCTTTGTAATGGAGGTAAATGAGGATTTCTTTGCTTGCTTCGACCAATCGGAAGTAAGAAAGGGGAACCTTCGGCTTGAACTGTTGCTCGACAAGCAGAATTCTATGTTGGAGCTGTATTTTTCAATAAAAGGATTTGTTGAACTCCAGTGCGATGTCTGCCTTGAAGATTATCAGCAGCCCTTAGATGTGAATAAAAGGTTGTTTGTAAAGTTCGGAGAAACTTTTGAAGAACAAACTGATGAAATTGTTGTAATACCTTTTGGTGAAAGCCATTTTGATATAACCCAGTTTGTGTATGAGTATATACATCTTGGGTTGCCGATGAGGCACATACATGCTCAGACCAGCGATGGAACACCCGGGTGCAACCCGGACCTACTGGAAAAAATGAAGCAATACATGACCAAAAAAGGTTCAGGGACCACCGACAGCGATATGTCGCCTTGGAACGCCTTGAAGGGTTTAAAGTTTGAAGATTAGAAATTTTATAAATTTTTTCAACCATGCCAAATCCAAAAACCAGATTTTCAAAATCACGCAGGGACAAGAGAAGAACCCACTACAAGGCTTCGGAACCTGCATTGACCACATGTCCCAATTGCGGAGCCTCGAAACTCATGCACAGGGTATGTCCTGAGTGTGGCCAATACCGCGGACAACAGGCCATTGAAAAGGCTGCCACAGCATAGGGTAGCATTTAAATGCCCAACAATCCTTTTAAAATGAGAATCGGCTTAGATGTTATGGGCGGGGACTATGCTCCCCGTGAAACTATTGCCGGAGCCATACTTGCCCAAAAGGAATTGTCAGAAAATGACAGGATTGTTCTTTTTGGCGATGAGGTTGTTGTAGCTGAAGAGTTGCGCAGCCAGGGCTCCCAACCCGAACTGTTCGATATCATCCATGCTCCAGAAACTATTGGAATGGGCGAACAGCCGACCAAGGCATTTTCCCAAAAACCCGACTCTGGCATTTCGTTGGGTTTCAAATATTTGAAAAAAGGAGATATTGATTCTTTTGCCAGTGCCGGCAACACCGGAGCAATGCTGGTAGGGTCAATGTACAGCGTACATGCCGTACCTGGCGTGATCCGCCCTGCAACAACGGCTATTATCCCGAAAGAAGATGGCCGGGTTGGCATTTTGATAGATGTTGGAACCAATCCCGATACCAAACCGGATGTATTGTACCAATTCGGCCTGATAGGGTCAATTTATGCCCAACATGTTTTTGACATTGAAAATCCGAAAGTGGGCCTGCTCAATATTGGCGAGGAAGAGGAAAAGGGAAACCTCCTGACGCAATCGGCATACCGGCTGATGAAGGATTCTTCAGATTTTAATTTTATCGGTAATGTCGAAAGCCGCGACCTTTTCAAAGACAGCGTTGATGTTGTAGTTTGTGATGGCTTCACGGGAAACATCCTGTTGAAAAACATGGAAACGATGTATCGGCTGATTGCCAAGCGCGGATATGCCAATGATCCGTTCTTTACAAGGTTCAATTACGAGAATTACGGAGGAACACCAATACTTGGCATAAATGCCACGGTGTTGGTAGGGCATGGCATATCCAATGGTAAGGCCATAAAAAACATGCTGTTGCTTTCAAAAAATGTCCACCAGGCAGGTATTGCAGAAAAAATACGAGTAGCCCTGGACCAGGTGATTAGTTCCGACAATGTTTAACAGTTAGTTTGTAAAACAGAAATAGTATAGCCTATGCAGAGGGTTTATGCAGCCATTACTGCAGTTCATGGTTATGTTCCTGACTATATTCTTACCAATCGTGAACTCGAGTCGATGATCGACACTACGGACGAGTGGATTACCACCCGTACCGGTATCAAAGAACGCAGAATACTTAAAGGGGAGGGAGTTGGAACCTCTTACCTGGGTGCTGAAGCTGTAAAGGGATTGTTGGCGAAAAGAGGTATTTCCCCGGAGGAAATCGACCTGCTAATTTGCTGCACAGTTACCCCCGACATGAAGTTTCCAGCCACTGCAAACGTGATCAGCGACCTGGCAGGTATAAAAAATGCATTTTCCTATGATCTCAATGCGGCCTGCTCAGGTTTTATTTATGGCCTGGTTGCAGGATCTCAGTTTGTTGAATCTGGCAGGTACAAGAAAGTCATAGTGGTTGGGGCTGATAAGATGTCGTCGATTGTTGATTATACCGACAGGCAAACCTGCGTAATTTTTGGCGATGGGGCTGCTGCAGTCTTGTTGGAACCTACTTCTGAACCTCTGGGCATCCTCGATCACGAATTTCATGTTGATGGTTCAGGAAGAATTCACCTTCACATGAAGGCAGGCGGGTCGGTTAAGCCACCAACCCACGAAACCATAGATGCCCGCGAGCATTTTGTTTATCAGGAAGGGCAAACCGTTTTCAAATTTGCTGTTTCCAATATGGCCGAGGTATCGGCATCGCTCATCAAACGCAACCACCTCACGGGTGATGATATAGCCTGGCTGGTGCCCCATCAGGCCAACCTGAGGATTATTGAGGCAACTGCCCGCCGCTCAGGGGTTCCGATGGAAAAAGTCATGGTAAATATCGACCGGTATGGCAATACCACCAATGCTACCATTCCGCTTTGTCTCTGGGAATGGGAAAAGCAACTCAAAAAGGGCGACAATGTAATCCTGACAGCCTTTGGAGGCGGATTCACCTGGGGCGCGGTATGGCTTAAATGGGCCTACAACGGTTAGGGAATACTTCTTTAAAAAAATCCTTTACTTGTAGTTCTTTCAAATTCCTGCTCCGGAATTTTTTACCATCTGCAGTATTGCAACAACTTGGTAAACTGGTGGTTTGAAATTTCAGATCAGGGCGTATTAAGTTTCGGATTGTTTTTGTGCCGCTCGCTGTCCCGATGGGTCTTTTTTTGCAGATTCCTTTCCAGGGCATCGGCAAGGTCAACGCCGGTCTGGTTGGCTATACAAAGGAGCACGAAGAGTACGTCGGCAAGTTCATCGTCAAGTTTGCCTTTGCATTCGCCATCTTTGAAGGATTGATCACCATAATTTCTAGCCATGATCCGGGCCAGTTCCCCTACTTCCTCGGTAAGGATGGCCATGTTGGTAAGCTCGCTAAAGTACCGGACTCCAGTGGTCTTTATCCACTGGTCGGTTTTTTCCTGGGCTTCCTGTATCGTCATTTTTGAGCGCTTTTAGTTATTCCTTTGATTTGGAGTCGATGATTATTGTTACCGGCCCATCGTTTACCAGGGCGATCTTCATCTCTGCACCAAACACCCCCGATTTGACTTCTGATTTTGTTAGTTTCTTTATGGCGGCAATAAATTCGTTGTACAATGGGATAGCAACCTCGGGATTTGCCGCCCGGAAATACGACGGCCTGTTTCCTTTCTTTGTGCTGGCGTGCAGGGTAAACTGACTTACCACCAGAATTTCGCCCCCTATTTCATCGAGGCACAGGTTCATCACCCCCTGGTCGTCGTCGAAAACACGCAAACGGGCTATTTTTCCCGCGAGCCATTCGATATCTTCCTGATTGTCGCTTTCTATGATTCCGATGAGTACCAGCAAACCATTTCCTATAGCCGCATGCAGCTTTTGGTCAATTTCAAGGCTTGCCTTTTCAACGCGCTGAATTACTGCTCTCATGGTTGATAAAAAACGATGTTGTATTGTTCAATCTCAGAAACCTGCTGCCTGGCCGTCTTTGCGCGACTCGCTGGCCCCGATAAACACCCGGTTTTGCCTGTCCCACATAATGGCCTGGTATCCGCCAAAGGCTCCGTGACTCCATTGAACCACGTGGCCTTTTTCCATCAAGGCCCGGATGGTTTCGTACGGAAATCCGAACTCAAGGCTCACTGTACCTCCATTGGTCATTTGCTGCCCGGTGGGTTCTGACGAGCCGGAGTGCAAAATACGGGGCGCATCGCCGGCTTCCTGCAGGTTCATTCCAAAATCGATGATATTGACAAGTATCTGAACCTGGCCCTGGGGCTGCATATCGCCTCCCATAACGCCGAAACTCATAAAGGGCTCCCCGTTTTTGGTTACAAATCCCGGAATGATTGTATGAAATGGTCTTTTGCCGGGTTCATAGGTATTGAAATGGTCGGGCTGCAGGTTGAAACTTTCGCCACGGTTTTGAAGCACAAAACCCAATCCGGGAGGAGTCATCCCGCTTCCCATTCCCCTGAAGTTGCTCTGAATAAGTGATACCATATTCCCTTCGCGGTCGGCCACGGTCAGATAAATGGTGTTTGGGGCAGGGGGGATGCCCGGTTCCACGCGCCGGGCAGCAAGCCGGGGATTTATCAGTTGGCGCCTCTCTTCGGCATAGGCATCCGAAACAAGCCAATCTATGGGTATCGTGTTGAAAGCCATATCGGCGTAGTATTTTGCCCTGTCCTCAAATGCCAGTTTTTTAGCTTCCACCAGAAGGTGGATGTATTCCGGGCTGATCAACCCCATGGAAGCAAGGTCGTACGCTTCGAGGATGTTGAGCATCTGAAGCACTGCAAGTCCCTGGCTGTTTGGCGGAAGCTGCCATACGTCGTATCCGCGGTAGTTTACCGATACAGGCTCCACCCATTCGCTGGTATGTGCGGCCATGTCATCGTAGCTCAAAAATCCCCCGTTTTCGCGCATGAAGCGGTCAATCACTTTGGCAATCTCCCCACGGTAAAAGGCATCGCGCCCCTGGGTGGCTATGATGCGATAGGTGTTGGCAAGGTATGGGTTGCGGAAAATTTCTCCCTTGCGGGGCATTTGCCCGCCGGGCATAAAGGTTTCCTTAAAGTTCGGGAAGCGGCCCAGCACCCCCGCCGACCGTTGCAGATAATAGGCAACCAGTTCAGTTACCGGAAAACCATTTATAGCGTATTCAATGGCTGGTTGCAAAATATCGGTCATGGGCATTCTGCCGAATTTCTCGTGCATTTCGAACCATCCATCTACGGCGCCGGGAACGCTCACCGACAGAGGCCCCCGTTGGGGAATCATCTCATAGCCGTTTTCGATAAAGTGCTGACGTGTAAGGCCTTTTGGAGAGCGTCCGCTGGCATTCAGCCCATAGAGTTTTTGTGTTTGGGCACACCAGATGAGGGCAAAAAGGTCGCCTCCTATGCCGCAACCCGTTGGTTCCATCAATCCAAGTGCGGCATTGGCGGCAATGGCTGCATCAACCGCCGTGCCGCCCTTTTGCAGTATGTCAACAGCAATCTGGGTGGCAAGCGGATGGCTGGTAGCTGCCATTCCATGCTGGGCAATGACCTCCGAGCGGGTAGCAAAAGGGCGCCCTGTTATCCGGTCTTGCGAATGAAGGGTTGAAACGAAAAAAAGCAACAACAGAAGCACGGTTATCTTTTTCATTTTTCACGATATTATGAGTGGTTAACCAAAGCTCATTTGTATGCGCTGCAACCTTGCAAAATGCTGGTTTGGCATTGGTGTCAGCATAACAAAATTAATTTTAAAGTCCACAATTCGAAGAAAGTCTTAAATGTGAATATTTGTGTGGTTCAAAAGGCACAGGTTTGAAGTTTTTTCTGATACGAAACAATTTTCCATCGGTTCGGCTTATTTCGAAAACCTATTAAAGGCCATTCATAAAATTCAACTGAACACAGGTGGCCAGGGCGGCTGTTTCGGTGCGCAGACGATGCTGCCCCAACGATACCGGCACGAACCCTTTCTGCAATGCAAACTGTACTTCCGTTTCCGAAAAATCGCCCTCCGGCCCGATCATCATAATTACGTTCTTACCTGTTTGGTAGGCTTCTGAAAGACTACTGCGTGATAAGTCCCTGCAGTGTGCAACCAGCTTGGCACCTTCAAAATCCTTTTTCAGAAATTCGTTGAACTTTACCATTGGGTTAAGTTTGGGCAAGAAGGCCCGCATGGATTGCTTCATGGCGGCCACCAACAATTTTTCCAGCCTTTCGTGCTTCAGAGTTGTCCTTTCACTTTTTTCGCAAATGAGAGGGGTAATCTCGTCAATGCCGCATTCGGTGGCTTTTTCTAATAGCCACTCGAATCGGTCTATATTCTTGGTAGGCGCCACCGCCAAATGCAGCCTGAAAGGGCGGGGTGACTGCTGTATTGTTTCGGAAATAGAAATCAAGCTCCCTTTGGCATGGCTGCTGACAAGGATACCACTGCACCAGGTACCTTTACCGTTGGTAACCACCACTTGCTGGCCCTCGCGCAAACGCAGCGCCTTAACCGCATGGTGCGATTCCTCCTCACTTAGGATTACCGGTTGTCCATGGGTAATCTCGGCAAAAAATACATGCATGTCAAAATCCTAATGAATAAACTTTCGGAACGAAACAAATTTAATAAAAAGCCTGTTCCACTATTATTTATATTTGTTGCATGCAGCGGGTGCTACAAATACTAAACCACCGGGATTTTATCCTGACACTTGCTCTGGTAACCGGTTTTGTTATAGGCGACCATAGCAGGTTTCTTGCCGAAATTTCGGTTTATATCCTTGGGGTGGTGATGATCTTTGCCACCACCGGCTTTTCTTTTGGCAACTGGTGGCCGGTAAAAAAAGTCCTGAAACCTGTTGGCTGGTCGGTTTTACTCAATTATGTAGTTTTTGGATTGACCATCGTTTTGTGTGGGTGGCTTGTTTTTGGCACAGAACCTTACTTCCCATATTTTATCGGGATTGTGCTCCTTGCTGCCGCCCCACCCGGGCCTTCAATAATCCCTTTTTCGACAATGCTCCAGGGCGATGATCATTTTTCGGTAACCGGCGTGTTCGCGCTGCAATTGCTGGCAATGGTTCTGGCCCCTTTGATCCTCTTTTTGGTTCTGGGCATGGAACTTATTAACCCCTTCGGATTTTTCGAAATCATGGTAAAGCTGGTTTTGATTCCCCTGGCCGTAAGCAGGGTCCTCAGGCACCCCAAATTAGTCAAACCGGTAAACAGTATGCGCGACAACGTAATTAAATGGGGATTTTTTCTTGTAATTGTTCCCATTACGGGAATGAGCGCCGAAATTTTCTTTTCTGAACCAATCCCATTACTTGGAATCTCGGCAATTCTCATTTTTGCCATGTACGGCATTGGTTTTGGCTATCATATCCTGATGAATAAGTTGGGGTACCCCAGGCCATTTCTTGTCAGCAGTACGCTCATGTTGACCACAAAAAGCAGTGCGTTTGCAGCCGTAGTTGCTTTTACCTTCTTTGCGGGCAATCCTGAAGTAGCCCTACCTGCAGCTGTTACCAGCGTTTTAGTTACGCTTTTTGCAATCTTTTATTCAAGATTTCTGAAAATACAAGGCATTTAAAATCAGCTATCGTTGTTTTCATATACCACCTCGTTTCTTTGAAGCGGGTATTTCTTTTCTGAAACCAACATGATAATGGTTCCTGTAAGCAGTGCGGCCATCGTAATGGCAAAGGCAGTGGTAAATCCCCACATTTGGAAAAACAATACCCCCATAACCGGGGCAAAAACCGATCGCAAGGCAGTAAGTCCCAAATGGATGGATTGATAGGTGGCGGCTTCACCTGGCGAACAAAAATAGGCCGATCCGATACTCCAGATCAAGGCCATGGTTGCAGCAAATATTCCGTGAAACAATATGTAAATCAGCAGCGTATGATAAATGCGAATATTGAAAATATCCACGTAACTGTTGAAGTAGTTTGTCAGAAGCAGCGACAGGATAAAAACAAACATCGAAAAGAACGACAGGGCGGCGAATCTTCTTGGGTCCATAACCCCGACCAACCTCCCGAAAAAAGGAAGCATGGCTATGGCCAGCAAGTTGTATGCATTCCGGTAAAAAGCCACGCTCGAATAATTCAGACCCAAAGCCTGTTCGAAAAATATAATGATCACCGTATAAGACCCCATGAAACCAAAACCGTAAAACATAAATCCCGTTTGGAAATGCCGGTATGGAATGTTCTTTTTCAAGACTTCGGTCATGCTTTTGATGGAGGATTTTATTCCGCGAAGGATTCCCTGAGAGCCCTTGTCAGGTGGGGCTTCATACGAGGGTATGAGGGTTAGCAGGTATATTGAGGCCATCCCCAGGATGCCAGCCACTGGAAAAGCATACACAAAAAAGAACGGGTTCCTGTCGAGCATCCAACCGTAAGCAAAGGTGGTAACCATCATCACTATGCGATTGGCTGTAGTTGCATAGCTGAACAGCCTTCCAAAGTTGGCGTGGGAGTATGAGTTTTTGAGCAGCAGGTTGATGCTTGGAAAAACAATTGGGTTGGCCAGATAATAGATCAGAAAAATCAGCAAAAAGGCAAGATGTGCCATCGAGTCGCCCGTAAGGGCTTCAGGGCTTTTTGGAAAAAACAGAAGCAGAAGGAGCGGAATACGGGTAAGAATGGCTGTTTTTCTGAGGAGTCCTTTACGATTATTGATGCGGCTCAGGGTCTCATTGAAAAAAATCAACAATATAAATACCAGGGTTCCAAACTGAAATAATAAGCTGGCCTGAATACCTGTCCCCAACAGACTTTTTATGAATACGAATTCGTTGAGGGCAATCAATCCCGCCAAAATACCTTCGATTACAGAATAGGCAAAATGTAAGGTAAAAGTTCGCCTTTCAACCGGGGTTAATCCCTCAAACCGAAGCAATTTCATAAAGGAAGTTTCAACCAATGCAGGAATTTGCAAATTTAGTTTGCCTGGCTGATTTGAGCATTGCAAGTTGCATTAAAAAGTATTAAAGCAATGTTCGAATGAACTTATCGATATTTTTCTTGTCTTATTTTTTTAAAATGCAGTTACTTTGTACACTAAATTTCAGGCATTAAAAAGAAAGGATTAACTCTGGAAAATGGAACTGTAACCGTTCTAACATCCAACAGGATTAATGCCCAGCAGGACCCCATCTGTTCATGAACTTTAAAAAATTTTTAGGATGAAGAAAATTTATTTTGTAATCGCTGCTATTATTTTGCTGGTTTCTTGTAAACCAACTGTCAAAGAAGCAACTATCAGCGGGGTAATTAACAACCCGACCTCTGATAAAGTGGAAGTATTGTATTCTAAAAACCTCATTGGAAATCCACTTGAGCGGGTAGAGGTTGCTCTGGATGAGAACAATGCATTTTCGGCCACCCTGCCGCTTTCCGAAGGGCAACTTGTTTACATCAGGGTGCCGAGGCGCAACATAATGCTATATCTGCTGCCTGGCGCCGATGTACACATTACTTTTGATGCTGGCAACCCGGAGATGGTTCCCGTGATTGAAGGCGCGAAAGCTCTTGAAAGTCAGTTTCTTGTGTCGTACGTGCATGATGTGGAACGGAATCACAGCCGTACGTTATTGCTGAATATGGCCGGAGATTTGACTGCAGAGGAATTTTTAGGCGCTGTAGAGGGTGGGTACAACGAAAAAAATGCTTTTCTTGAAAACCACGAAAGTTACCGGAAACTTGATCGGGATTTTGTCTCCCTGCTTCGCACCAACATGCTTTATGAAAAGTACAACCTGTTGCTGGAGTACCCAATGGCCTTTGCCCATTTTAATCCTGGAGCAGGCGAACCTGCACTTCCCGATGGTTTTTTTGATTTCCTTAAAAAAGAAAATCTTTTTGGTGATGAATTTACCAAGTCAAGGGCATATTTCAGGTTTATGCAATTATACCTCACTCGTAAATTGGAAGGGGAAGCCGATGTCGATACGGAATTGACATTTGCCGAAAGGATTTTTAACTTAGCAGAAACTGAACTTCCCGGACTTTCGCGCGAAATGGTGCTTGGCGAGATGGTACTTATGGGGCTTGGCTTCATGGAGACGCAACAGGCAAAAGGACTTTACGATAGGTTCTTAGGTTTGGCTTCCAATCAGGACCTAATCGATATTGTTCAGAAAGAGTTCGATATTGTGATGGCATTGGCCCCAGGCCAGCCTGCTCCTGATTTTACGCTGACCGACATTAACGGAAATCAGGTTTCGTTGAGCGACTTTGCTGGCAAGGTGGTGTATCTCGATTTTTGGGCAAGCTGGTGCGGACCTTGCATGCGCGAAGTTCCATTCGCAAAGGAGTTGAAAAAAAGGATGGCCAACCAGCCCGACCTCGTGTTTTTGTACATTTCAGTCGATACCGATGAGGCAGCCTGGCGCAATACGGTTGCTCAGCAGCAAATTCAGGGCGTGCATCTCAATGTGGCGGGTTTCGACCATGATGTACCCAGGTCGTACAACCTGAGGGGTGTTCCTACATTCTTCCTGATTGGAAGGGATGGAAAAATAATCAATAACCGGCCGCCCCGCCCGAGCAATCCCGAAATAGACCAGGTACTGACCGACGCCCTTGCCCTTTAACCCTTAACCTCTCACATTTTTCCTTTTTTCTTTATCCTTTAATCTTTATCCTTTAACCTTTAACCTTTAACCTTATCCCCCATGCGCCAAATTCTAAGTTTTGTTCTCATTGCAATATTGCTGGCCGCTTGCCGGCCTGCTACAGACACCTCGGTTCGTATTACCGGAGTTGTTCAAAATCCAACGGGCGATCCCATTGAGTTGGTTTATTTCAGCGATTTTACCAACAATCAACGGGAAATTGTCACCCTGGAACTGGATGCCGAAAACCGTTTTGATGTTTCATTCGACATCCCCACACCCATGGCGGTTACCTTGCGAAATGGCCGGGTAAGCCTGCAGTTGTTTCTACAACCTGGCGATCGGGTCCAATTAGAGGCAGATGCTACAGACTGGTTAAACACCTTAGCCCTTACAGGAGAAGCCGCACCCAACAGCACATTCTTTGTGCAATATCAAAGGGAACTGGGCGTCAATTTGGGATCGGCATTTTTTAATAATGCTGCGATGGTATCTGCACCTGTGGTCTTCCAAGGCGTAATAGATAGCGTTCTGGCTGTTCAATTGGGTTATCTGGAGACCTACACCAACAAGGCAGAGCTGTCGGAGCCTTTCAATACTTTTTTCACTGCTGAGATGGAATATGCTGCAAAAAACCGTTTGTTAGCCTATCCTTCCACCCACCAGAGACTTAACCAACTGCCCGATCCTCTGACATTACCCGATGGGTTCTTTGATTTCCTTAACGATCCCGGTATTTTCAACGACAATCTGCTACATAGCGAGGCCTATGCGAATTTTTTGCTTGCCTATCTTGGATATCAAGCAGGACTTACCCCGCAACGGTTTGCAGAAGGCACTTCGCAGAACGAAATCAATTATACCTTGGCTGGGGAGCTTATACCTGGAGAATCAGGCGCTTTTGCGCAGGTCATTAGCATTAATCGGGAATTCAATTTCGGTTCCATCGAAAAAGCCCAGGCTCTCTACGACGATTTTGTGGCACGCGACATATCCGAAGACTTAAGGACACGTGTAACCCGCACCTGGGAAGGTATCCAGGCCCTGATGCCAGGAAAGCCCGCCCCCGACTTTACGCTTACCGACATCAATGGAAATGAGGTTTCCTTAAGCGATTTTAAAGGGAAAGTGGTCTATCTGAAGTTTTGGGCAAGTTGGTGCGGCCCGTGTATGAGGCAGGTACCACCGGCTGCCGAGCTTAAAAAGCGGCTTGCAGATCAAGAGGACCTTGTGTTTCTGTATGTTTCCATCGACACCGACAACAACGCCTGGAGGTCAACTGTTGAGCACCACGGTATAACCGGAACCCACCTGGTTACTCCAGGACGCGAGCGCGGAGCGCCGGACCTGTATCAGGTAAAATGGATACCCACCTTTTATATTATAGGACGCGACGGAAATATCTTCGACAACCGGCCACCGCAGCCTTCCGACCCCAGAGTGGATGAAGTACTGCTGAAAGCCCTGGCAACCTAAGGTAACATCTTTATTTAGAACAATATGCGATTCCCGGTCGTTGAAGCGGCCGGGAATTCTCTTAATCTGTTTTGTAAAAACATCATGCAAATCAATCAAAACGACCAGTAGGTTGTTTATTGAAATACTACCTGGAAAGTAGTAGCTTTCCGGCTCAATTCTAAATTGACCAGATTTTAAAATTCTCCCAGATGAAAAAGATCTTTTCTTTGTTGTTCTTGCTTCCGCTGGTTGTTTCGGCGCAGCGAGATTGGAGCCAGATGCGGGTTACAACCACCGAAATGGCACCGGGTGTTTACCGTTTGTTTGTCGATCCGGGTGTTGCCACGGTGCTATTTACAGGCGCAGATGGCGCCCTGCTCATCGATGCGGCATACACGCAAACCACAACCCAGCTCGAAGCTGCCATCAAGGCCATTACCCCCGATCCAGTGAAGTACCTGATCAATACCCATCACCATGCCGATCACACCGGCGGCAATGCTGTCTTCGGGCAACAAGCTGTTGTGATTGCCCATCAGTTTGTCAGGGATTTTGTAGCTTCCGACCAGGTGCAGGGCACCCGCCAGATAGCGGCTTTGCCCCGTGCTGCATGGCCGGAAATAACTTTTACCGACAGGTTGAATCTCGAATTCAACGGACAAACCCTGCAATTGAAGCACTTGCCCGCTGGTCACACAGCAGGCGATGTGATCGTTTTTTTTCCGGAAAGCAATGTGCTGGTGCTGGGCGACCTGTTGTTTGCCGACAATTTTCCGTTTGTCGATGTAACCAACGGTGGCAACCCCCGGAGATTTATTGACCACCTGAGGTGGATTGCCGGTAATTTCCCCGAAGAAGTAACCATCGTCGGTGGCCACGGCCCGGTTTACACAATGGCGCAACTTCGCACATACATCGAAAATCTTGAAAAAACTGTGGCGACTGTAAAAAATGCCAAAAACTCAGGAATTACCCTTGAACAGGCGAAAGCCAACCGTATCCTGAAAGAATGGGAGTCGTGGGGGCGCTTCTTTATTACCGAAGACCGCTGGATCGAAACACTATATCAGGCTTTTTAGCCCTTACCATTTGCGCTTCAAGTTCATCAGGATTGGAAACGCCTGCGCAACATCCTTCTCCGAAAAGATCAGCGATATTTCGTTGGTTGTTGAAATAATTTCGCAAATATTGATGTTGGCCCAGGCAAGGTGTTTCAGCATGGTGTAATAAACTCCCGAAACTTCCGTGTTGTTTTTTGGCAGCAGCACGGTAACCGAGCCTAACCCCTTTTTTCTGGCCAATAGGTTTTCATTTTTGAACATTTCTTCAATATCGGCATCGAGTAAGTTGCTTGCTATAACAGTTGTCTCTTTGACGCCTTGCGAAAAGGTGCAGAAAACTTCTTTCTCCTTTGTAGTCGATTTCATAAGCTGCCGAAGGCACGAATTGAGCGTGGGGCTGTTCTCGAAGGTATGGTCGCTCAGTCCTGAGCGTACAATGATATCGCCCAGGCCTGCCATAAATGTTTTTATCCGTTTGGTTATTAAAAAAACATGACCGGCCGGTCTGCGGTGAATTGCCATGATAATGGCGCTCTCCTTTACCTCCTTTTTGGTCAGACGCTCTACTTCAGGTTTTATGGAGCGGGCAAGCGACGAAACATTAATCAATCCTTCGGAAAGCGCTTCGTCTAAAAAGGGCGAACTTCCGATAATCTCTTCTATGGCTGAGGTAATGGTAATCATGTTAAAATTTTAACATAAAGTTATAAAAATGTTATAAATCATAAAAAAATTCACAGAATAATTTATCGGTATTTCCTTTGTACTTCGCATTTTAATCCTGAAAACAGAAATTATCAGGTTCACGAAAGCAACAAAAAAATTCTTAAAAATTTCGTTTTCTCACATACTGGCTGTTTTATGTTCGGCCTTGAAAAAATCATGGTAACAAGACCAGTGAGCATAGCGTTAAAAAACTTTGCAGTCGCCTGGTGCATTTCAAAAGAATACTATTTAGGTTATTACCCTCATAATAAAGGAATGCCAAAATACCTGCGACCTTCAAAGTTTTTAGCGAAGCGAACGCAGTCTTGTCAGGATTTTTTCCCAGCCTTGATTTTTGCTCCACTTTTGATCAAGCAAAAGTGGAAGGAAAAATGCAGATTCTACCTCAATAGGTTAATACTCATTCAAACATTGCAAAAAATCAAAAACACAAACTAATTCTAATTAATTATCAGTCAATTTGTAATATGGCAATGGCAGCGGGATTCACTACCGCCTGAAAAAATCATTGATTTTAAAATTACAACAACAAAATGTTTCTATCCGATATACCCACCCCCGCCTACCTTTACGATATGAACCTGCTGCAACGTACGGCTGATATGGCTGCTGCGGAGGCAGCCCGCTACGGATATACGATTCATTATTCCATAAAGGCCAATTATCACCAACCCATACTGGATGTGATGAAAGCCAAGGGTTTCGGGGCCGACTGTGTAAGTGGCAATGAGGTAGCGTTGGCGCTTGAAAGTGGATTTAAACCACAGAGCATTGTATTTGCCGGTGTAGGCAAAACCGACAGCGAAATTCTTACAGCTATCAGGGCCGGGATATTTTGTCTGAATTGCGAGTCGGTTGAGGAGCTTGAAGTTATTTCGAACCTTGCAGCATCATATCAAAAAGTTGCCCATGTTGCTTTGAGGGTAAATCCTGATGTTGATGGACACACCCATCAAAACATTACCACCGGATTGAACGAAAACAAATTCGGAATACCTGTCGCCCACCTGCAAAGAGCGCTCGACCTTTGTACTCAAAGTCCGTGGTTGCAATTTATGGGCTTGCATTTTCACATCGGCTCGCAGATTACTTCGCCGGAGCCATATCGTTTGCTTGCCCGGAAAGCATCGGAAATATGGAGTCGTTTCGAAATTTCGCGCTATGGGGCTACAGTGCTCAACCTTGGCGGTGGTTTGGGTGTGAACTACGAATACCCGGAGGAATTTCCCATAGCCGATTTCCAGACCTTTTTTGGAGTCATTGCCCGCAACTTGCAAATCCCTTCAGATGTAAGAGTTCATTTCGAATTGGGAAGAAGCATTGTGGCGCAATGCGGCACTTTGGTAACCAAGGTGCTTTTCGTTAAAATGGGCTTAGAAAGAAGGTTTATAATAGCTGATGCCGGAATGACCGAGTTGCTACGTCCGGCGCTTTATCAGGCCAGGCATAAAATAGAAAATCCATTTTCGAACAGGCCTGAACAGGTTTACGATGTTGCGGGTCCTGTGTGTGAGTCGAGCGATGTGTTTGCAAAAGATTATCTTCTGCCCGGAACGGAAAGGGGAGACTTGCTTTTGATCCGCTCCTGCGGCGCTTACGGCCAATCGATGTCGCTTCGGTACAATCTTAGAAACCCTGCCCCTGCATACTTTCATCATGGTGATTTGATGCTCCCATTTTCCTTCAGGAATGAACCTTCGGAGCTTGAGGCTGTTTAGATTTTCAACAGGTTTAGAGTAAACCGGTTGCCGGCGATCAGAACAATTTTTAACAGGCAATCACATTCCGGATTTACCTTCTTTTATATCTATCTTTGCTGTAATTCAGAGCTATGGCAGATTCAATGGTGTATATCACCCGAAGGGAGACATTTAATGCCGCTCACCGGTTATTCCGGCCCGATTGGGACGACCGGAAAAACCTCGAAGTGTTTGGCAAATGTTCCAATCCGCTTTGGCACGGTCACAATTATGTTTTGTTTGTAACCGTAAAGGGCCGGATGAATCCGGAAACAGGATTCCTGGTCAACCTGAAGGATCTGAGCGCCATCATCAATAAGCATATTGTTGAGAAGCTCGATCATAAAAATCTGAATCTGGAAGTTGACTTCATGGCAGGGAAAATAGCCTCCACCGAATCTCTGGCTGTTGAAATCTGGAAACAACTCGAAGTTCCTGTTCTGCAACTTGGTGCTTTTTTACATTGCATCAAACTGCACGAAACCGAAAAAAACTCGGTGGAATATTACGGACCGGACACTTTTTAAAATTTTTAAACCATGTCATCGGAAATAGACAAAGGGATGGCCATTGAAAATAAAATGGACGACTACGAAAAGATCGACCTTTATAATCCCAAAAAAATCAAAGCCCTTTCGGGACATTATTATCAAGTGCTTCAACTGATTGGCGAGGATCCCACGCGCGAGGGTCTGGAAAAAACCCCGGAACGGGTGGCAAAGGCCATGCAGTATTTAACCCACGGATATGACCTGAATCCTTATAAAATACTCAAGTCGGCCATGTTTAAGGAGGATTACCGGCAAATGGTGATTGTGAAGGACATTGAGATATATTCGCTGTGCGAGCACCACATGCTTCCGTTTGTAGGCAAAGCCCATGTGGCATATATTCCAAACGGATACATTGTTGGACTTAGCAAGATTCCAAGGGTTGTTGATGCTTATGCCCGAAGATTACAGGTGCAGGAGAGGCTTACCATGCAAATTAAAAACTGCATTCAGGAAACCCTCAATCCCTTAGGCGTTGCGGTGGTTATAGAGGCTCATCACTTTTGCATGATGATGCGGGGCATTCAAAAACAGAACTCGGTTACCACCACCAGCGATTTCACCGGGGCTTTCCTTACCGACAAAACACGGGCAGAGTTCATTCATTTACTCGGGAGCAAACTGCATTGATTTTTAACTAAAATTAAAGTAACTTGCACTTCAATTTGCCAGAAGTTGACCTGGTTGCAAGGGCTTTCAACCGCCCGGCATGAGTTTTGTTGTAATATAATCCTTCATAATGCTTACAGAATTTTATAAAGAATTTAAACCCCCTTGCCATGAAAAACCTGCTGCTTTTCACTGCATTGTTTATGGTAGTTTCCGGTTTTGCCGGATGCAATAATGGTTCTGTCACCCCAGCCCCAATGACTCCGGCCACAATCAAGCTTACCCCCGGCTCCGACAAGGTAATTTCGGGAAGTAACCAGTTCGGGGTGAACCTTTTTACGCGTGTTGCCCTTGAAGAATCGAAAAATCTGACCCTTTCGCCTTTAAGTGCAAGCGCAGCCCTGACCATGCTGCTCAACGGAACGGCCGGCGAAACTTTCGACCAGCTTCGCAGCGTTTTGGGCTTCCCTGCAGGCATGAGCCTGAACGAAATCAACCTCGCCTACAAAAACCTGGTTAGCCAGCTTCTCGAAGCCGATCCGTTGGTAGAACTGGCCCTGGCCAATGCCATGTTTTACAGGCAGGGATTTCAGGTGAAAACACCTTTTGTAAATACAATAAAATCAGATTTCAACGCAACGGTCGAAGGTCTGAACTTCAGCCACCAGTCGGCAGTTAATGCCATAAACCAATGGGCAAGCGACAATACCAAAGGGAAGATCCCGATGGTAATCGAAAGTATTTCCGATGAGATGCGGTTGTTTCTGATGAATGCCCTGTATTTTAAGGGACAATGGACTGATGCTTTCAATCAGGCCGAAACCCGCAACATGGCTTTTTTCCCCGATGCAACAACCCGGATTGAGGTGCCTACCATGAGCCGCAAACTGAATGCACGGTCGGTTTTCACGGAGCGTTATCATGCAGTGGAACTGCCTTATGGAAGGGGTAACTTTTCCATGGTGGTGGTCGTTCCACAAAACATCGACCTGAAATCCTTCCTGAGGGGTTTTACCCCGGCGACATGGAGCGAGATAACCGGCACCTTGGATTCGCAAACTGCCGGAAGTTCCATTGATGTGTTTCTCCCAAGATTTCAGTTCAGTTATCAAAAAACCCTCAACCAACCTCTAAGGGCTATGGGTATGGTAAATGCTTTTGATCCCAATCTGGCAAACCTCAGCCCGATAGCCGATGTTAGAGATTTGTTCGTGCATTTTGTAAATCAGAACACTTACATTCAGGTAAACGAGGAAGGCACCACCGCTGCAGCAGTTACTACCATTGGAATTGGCGTAACCAGCGTAGGACCTCCGCCCTTTGCGGCCGACAGACCTTTCCTGTTTTTTATCCGCGAACGTACCACCAACACCTTGTTGTTTGCAGGGCAGGTATTGAATCCGCTTTTGTAAAGCCAACTTACTTTTTAGATTTCGGCGACAACAGACCTAATGTAGTCACCCATTTGTCTTTTTGGGATGACTCTGGAATTGTAAAGGAGCGAAACCGGAAATTTGCTTAAATTTGCGCCTTTAAAAATTCCTGCTAAATCCGTTGCTATTATGAAAAAGGCATTTGTATTTCCAGGACAGGGCTCGCAATTTGTTGGCATGGGCCTGAATATTTACGAACAATCGTCTCATGCAAAAGATTTGTTCGAAAGAGCCAATGAAATTTTAGGATTCCGTATTACCGACCTGATGTTCTCGGGCACAGAAGAAGACCTCAGGCAGACCAAGGTAACCCAGCCGGCAGTGTTTCTTCACTCTGTAATACTGGCCATGACCATGGGCGAAAAGTTCAGGCCCGACATGGTTGCAGGTCATTCGCTGGGAGAATTCTCGGCGCTGGTGGCTGCCGGAGCCTTAAGTTTTGAAGATGGATTGATCCTGGTGTCGAAGCGCGCACAAGCTATGCAAAAAGCCTGCGAAGCGGAGCCATCGACCATGGCGGCCGTTTTAGGCCTTGAGGATGAGGTAGTGGAAGGAATATGCGCAACCATTTACGAAACCGTCGTTCCGGCTAATTACAATAGTCCGGGACAAGTAGTTATCTCGGGAAGCATCAAAGGAGTGGAGATCGCCATGGAGAAATTAAAAGAGGCGGGTGCCAAACGGGTACTTCCCTTGAAAGTTGGCGGGGCATTTCACTCACCCCTGATGAAACCGGCCCGGGTCGAACTGTCGCTTGCCATCGACGAAACCGCTTTCAATGCTCCGCTGTGTCCTGTTTATCAGAATGTAACAGCACTGCCTGTCACCGACCCGAAGGTAATTAAGGCCAACCTGATTGAACAACTTACAGCCCCTGTACGTTGGACCCAGATAATGCAAAATATGATTGCCGACGGAATGTCGGAACTTATCGAAGTAGGTCCCGGCGAAGTTTTGCAGGGATTAATAAAAAAAATTGACAAAAATTTTATAACCTCTAACGCTTAACAAAAAGTCTATGCTTGTTTTTGTTCTTTTCGTCCTTGGATTTGTTTTATTGGTTTACGGGGCAAACTGGCTGGTGGATGGCGCAGCCTCCATTGCCAAAAAGCGCGGTATCTCAAATGTGGTAATCGGTCTTACCATTGTGGCCATGGGAACTTCAACCCCTGAGTTGGTTGTGAACGTAATTGCCAGCCTTTCCGGTGCCCACGATGTGGCCATGGGCAATGTTTTAGGGAGTAATATTTCGAACATACTGCTGATCTTAGGTATTTCGGCTGTTATTTATCCCTTGGTAGTTCACGTGAACCATGGATATAAAAAAATAAAATTCGGGTTCGAAATACCCATAGCTATTCTGGGAGCAATTATCATCGGAATTATGGCCAACGATCATCTCATTACCGGATCGGGCAATTCGGAGATAAGCCGTTGGAATGGTATAGTGCTTGTATTGTTTTTTCTGGCTTACCTGGCCTACACGTTCAAATTTGCCAACAATGGTAATGATGACGACCTTGAGGTGAAACTTTTACCTGTTTGGAAATCTGTCTTTTTGGTTCCCCTGGGAATTGGCTCTATGGCATTGGGCGGACATTGGATTGTAGATGGAGCTGTTGAGATTGCCGGGATTTTCGGTATGAGTGAGGCCATTATCTCTCTAACCATTGTGGCAGTTGGTACTTCCCTTCCTGAATTGGCAACAAGTGTTGCTGCTGCAATAAAGAAGAATCCCGGAATTGCTGTTGGCAATATTGTGGGCTCAAATATTTTTAACGTGTTCTTTATTTTGGGGATTAGCGCTATTGTAAGTCCAATTAGATTTAATCCTGTGATGAACTTCGATATCCTGGTGGCATTGTTTACCACTGTGCTGCTGTTCATGTTTATGTTCATACAAAAACCCAATGTACTGCAAAGATGGCAGGGGGCCACGATGGTTTTCCTCTATGTGGTTTATGTAGCAGTACTCGTATTGAATGAAACGGGTACTATAAATCTGGGTTTTTAAGCCGGCCTGAGTGAATCAGATTCATTAAGCTGGGCTCGTGCAAGGCTTTTTCTACCATGTTGAAATAGTGCAGATTGTGGATATCGGTTCCCAAAAAATCGATCATCCCGGCATCGATTAGCCTTTGTGATAGTTTTCGGGTATTTGCGGAATAATAACCCGATGTAGAAATAATATTCAACTGGAAGAGCAGTCCACGGGCATGAAGGTCCTCATACTGCCCAAAATTTTTGTGCCAGTAGGTGTACCGCTCTGGATGGGCCAGTATGATCTTGTATCCGGCCAACTGCACATCAAAAATTATCTCCTTCAGGTTTGCAGGAGGGCTGAAATAGGGCAGTTCCACCAACAGATAATTATCCGAAACGGTCAACAACTCTTTTCTTTCAACCAATCGGCCAAACCCTTCATCGAGGAGGTATTCAGCAGCAGCTTTAAATTCTATCTGAATCCCGGCTTGTTGAATGGCTTCCTTAACCTTTGCCTCTCCTTCCTGGATGATAGCAGAAGTATTGCGGTAAAGGTCGTTCATGATATGAGGTGTTGTAATTACCTTTTTGTACCCCAAATTCGACATTAACTCCAGTATGGTTATTACTGTTGTTATATCTGGGGCTCCATCGTCAATCCCCGGTATCAGATGGGAATGCATATCTGTTACCATTGGACTTAAGTCCGGTGGTGTTTTTGTCTTTCTGCTGTTAAATAGTTGTTTTATCAGATTCATTTTCTGAAAAAGTTCAACTCCAGCCTGCCTTATCGGTTGCCTTCGTATTGTTCGCGATAGAAGTTTTGATATTCGCCCGATGTTACCTGGCGAAGCCATTCGGTATTGGTCAGATACCAATCCACGGTCAACTCAAGTCCTTCTTCAAACTGAAGCGAGGGTGCAAAACCCAGTTCCTGTTGCAGTTTGCCGGCATCAATGGCATAGCGCAGGTCGTGTCCGGCTCTGTCCTTTACGTAAGTGATCAGCTTGGCCGAACTGCCTGGTGCGCGCCCAAGTTTTTTGTCCATAATCTTGCACAAAACCAGGATCAGGTCAATGTTTTTCCACTCGTTATGGCCGCCGATATTATAAGTTTCGCCAATTTTTCCCTGGTGCATGATTAAATCGATTGCATTTGCATGGTCTTTCACATAAAGCCAGTCGCGAACATTCTCTCCTTTGCCGTAAACAGGAAGTGGCTTCTCATGGATGATGTTGTTTATGAACAACGGAACGAGTTTTTCGGGGAACTGGTTGGGCCCGTAATTATTTGAACAATTCGAAATTACTACAGGCAGTTTGTAGGTATGATGATAAGCCCTTACAAAATGGTCGCTCGAAGCCTTTGAGGCCGAGTAGGGGCTTCGGGGGTCGTAAGGGGTTGTTTCAACAAACATTCCTTCATCGCCAAGAGAGCCGTAAACCTCATCGGTGCTTATGTGGTAAAACAGTTTCCCATCAAAAGGTGCTTGCCAGCATTTTTTTGCAGCGTTCAGCAGGTTAACCGTGCCAATAACATTCGTTTGAATAAACTCCATCGGATTGGCAATCGATCGGTCAACGTGAGATTCGGCAGCCAGATGCAAGACCGTGTCAAAATCATGTTTTTCGAACAGGCGGATGATGCTTTCCCAATCGCAGATATCGGCCTTTATGAAATGATAGTTTGGGGCTTTTTCGATGTCGGAAAGGTTGGCCAGATTTCCGGCATAGGTAAGGCAATCAAGGTTAAAAATCTGGTAGCCCGGATACTTTTTGACCATCAACCGCACTACATGCGACCCTATAAATCCGGCGCCGCCGGTAATCAAAACCTTTTTCATATTATTGTATTGGTTTCTATATTATTCCAGCTTTTAAATTTTGCTCCCATTGCCAGGCCGACAGCATCATTTCTTCAAGCCCTTTCTCAGCCTTCCAGCCCAGTTTCCCATTGGCATGAGCCACATCAGCCCAAACCTTTTCCACATCGCCTTCGCGCCTTTTTGTGATTTCAAAGTTAAGTTTTAGACCGCTTACTTTTTCAAAAGCTTTAATAGCTTCCAAAACGCTGGTACCTTTCCCAGTGCCAAGGTTAAAAAACTCCACATTGTTTTCCATGACCTGCAGCAACATGCGCTGCATTGCCACAACGTGTGCCTTTGCAAGGTCAACAACATGAATGTAATCTCTGATGCACGTACCATCGGGGGTGTTGTAGTCATTTCCAAATACCATAATCTTTGGCCTCAGGCCAATGGCCGTTTGGGTTATGAAGGGTACCAGGTTGTTCGGTATTCCGATGGGCAATTCGCCAATCAGGGCGCTTTCATGTGCCCCAATCGGATTAAAATACCGGAGCGAGATCACTTTCAGGTCCGAAACCGTTGCAGCATCAGCAAGGATTTCTTCGCTGATCTGTTTGGTATTGCCATAAGGAGAAAAGGCTTTTTTAATGGGCGATTGCTCAGTTACGGGCAAGGTGTCGGGCTGGCCATAAACGGTGCACGACGACGAAAATACCATGTTGAAAACACGGGTCTCCTGCATTACCTGCAGCAGGTTTATGAGCGAGACCAGATTGTTGTGATAATATTTCAGCGGAAGCTCTACCGATTCGCCAACTGCCTTGTAGGCGGCAAAATGAATGACTCCTGCAAGGTCAGGGTGCTCACGAAAAACCATCCGCAAGGCGGCTTCATCGCAAAGGTCAACCTGATAAAAAGTGGGGACTCTTCCTGTGATCTGCCCGATTTGACCAACGATTTTATCGGTCGAATTGGATAAATTATCCACAATCACAACCTGGTATCCGGCTTGCTGAAGCTCAACTGTTGTATGTGAGCCGATGTAGCCGGTGCCTCCGGTTACCAGAACTTTTTTTGGCATGGAATTCATGTTTAAAAGCTCCAATAGGTCAGGTCTTTGATCTTGCTGCGAAAAATGCCCTTAAGGTCGAACAGGATTGGATTTTTGACTCCCTGCATCAGCGATTTGAAGTCTGATTCCGTGAGGTTTTTGTAGGGTTCGTGCATAACGGCAACTACCACGGCATCGTATGATTTGCCGGGTTTGTCAACCAGTGTAAAACCGTACTCATGTTCTATTTCTTTGGGATCGGCAAAAGGGTCAACAACTTCCACCTGAACCCCGTAGCTGTGTAGCTCTTTCACAAGGTCGGCTACTTTCGAGTTGCGGCTATCGGTAACGTTTTCCTTAAACGTGGCACCCATAACAAGCACCTTGGCATGAAGCACGTTTTTTCCGGAAGCAATAAGTTTTTTTACCAATTGCTTTGCGGCATAAAACCCCATGCTGTCGTTAACAAACCTCCCGGCATTGATTACCTGGGGATGGTAGCGGAATTCTTTTGCTTTGTAAACCAGGTAATACGGATCAACGCCTATGCAATGTCCGCCTACAAGCCCTGGAAAGAACTTCAGAAAATTCCACTTAGTCCCTGCAGCTTCGAGCACGTCGTAGGTGTTTATTCCCATTCGGTTAAAAATGATCGACAACTCGTTGATCAGGGCAATATTCACATCGCGCTGGGTGTTTTCAATGATCTTGGCCGCTTCGGCTACTTTAATGGAAGGTGCCCGATGCACTCCCGCAGCAACCACCAGTTCGTAAGTTTTGGCAATGTTTTCGAGGGCTTCCTCATCATTGCCCGAAACTACCTTCGTTATGGTGGTAAGGGTGTGGTTCTTATCGCCGGGGTTGATACGTTCGGGTGAAAAACCAACTTTAAAATCAACACCTGCCTTTAGCCCCGACATCTTTTCGAGTATCGGAACGCAATCCTCCTCTGTACAGCCTGGGTAAACGGTTGATTCATACAACACATAATCCCCTTTCTTGAGGGCCTTGCCCACCGAGTGCGAAGCCGAAAACAACGGACGCAGATCGGGCAGGTTGTGTTCGTCTATAGGGGTTGGCACCCCGATAATGTGAAAATGGGCATTTTTAAGGTCTTCTTCATTGGTGGTAAACAGCACATCGCAGCCTTCGAAAGCTTCCGGCCCAAGTTCATGGCTCGGATCGATACGGTTGCGCATCATTTCTACCCTGTCGGCCTTAATGTCGAATCCAATGACTTTTATCCTGCGACCAAACTCAAGCGCCAATGGAAGACCTACATATCCTAACCCGATTACCGAAAGAGCTGCTTCTTTTTTCAAAAGCCTTTCATAAATTCCCATTTTCCTAAATCTTTTTGTTAACGAATGCCTTGCTGCGCAAAGCATAAATCCTTTCAATGATTTCAACTACTTTGAGCCCCTCCAGCCCGTTGGTGGTGATGGTGGATCTTCCGTTGAGGGTATCGACCACATTTTGAATGACAAAGTGATGGTTGGCAGCGCTTCCTTTGTACGACCCGTAGTCGTTGGGTGGTTCGGAAGGCGGAAGCTGAGGCATCTCATAATTTTCGATATGGCAGTATTCCACCTCATTCATATACTGGCCTCCAATTTTAACACTGCCCTTGCTGCCGGTGATGGTCATGGTGCTTTCCATGTTTTTGTCCCACACCGCAGTGGAGTAATTCAGGCAGCCCATACCTCCGTTGGTGAAATTGAAGGTTACCATGCCGGAGTCTTCGAATTCGGTAAGGCCGGCGTGTGCAAAATCATCAAACTTCGCCTGAATGTCTTTAATATCTCCAAAAAGCCAGTACAAAATATCGATAAAATGCGAGAATTGGGTAAAAAGGGTGCCACCGTCTAATGAAGCTGTGCCATGCCAGCCGCCTTTTTTGTAGTAGCGGTGGTCGCGGTTCCAGAAACAGTCAACCTTTACCATGAAAATATCGCCAAGTGTTTTGTTTTCGATAAGTTGCCTGATCCAGACCGACGGAGGCGAATAGCGGTTTTGCATCACCACAAACAAGTGCCGGTTTACCTGCATCGACTTATGAATGATGGATTCGCACTGAGCCTTGGTAAGCGCCATGGGTTTTTCGCACACCACATGGATTCTTTTTTCAAGTACTTTCAGGCAATGGTCTGCATGCAGACCGTTTGGTGTACAAATATTTATTACATCAAAACCGATATTGCTTTGGAGCAACTCATCAATATTTGAGAAAAAAGGAACTTGATAGGCTTCCAGATTAAGGGTAGATGCCGGCTTAATATCGCACAGCGCGACAAGTTCTGCTTCCGGATTTCTGACTATCATCTCGGCATGGCGCTTGCCAATATGGCCGCAGCCAACCACTCCGAATCGAATCTTTTCAGTTCGTTTAATCATTGTTATTCTCTTTGATGCTCCGGTGGAAATAGTTTTATTGCCAGTCGAACATTACGCAATTCGCTTTACCGAGCCATTTTCCAAAAAATATTCCTGACCCGATTCAGGGCATTTGGCTTTTCCTGTTGGATCGAATTTCAACTTGTGGCCGTATTCGCTCATCCAGCCAATATGCTTAGCGGGGTTGCCCACCACAAGGGCATAAGCAGGCACATCGCGAATTACCACAGCTCCTGCTCCTATGAAAGCAAACTCTCCGATTTCGATGCCGCAAACCACCGTGGCATTGGCCCCAATGGTGGCGCCGCGTCGTACAAGGGTTTTTACGTATTGTTCGCGCCTGTTAACTGCGCTCCGCGGATTCACAATATTGGTAAACACCATCGAAGGCCCCAGGAAAACGTCGTCTTCACAGGTCACGCCTGTGTAAATGGAGACGTTGTTTTGTACTTTAACGTTATTTCCCAAAACCACGCCAGGCGAAACCACCACGTTTTGCCCCAGGTTGCAATTCTCGCCGAGTACACAACCTGGCATCAGATGGCTGAAATGCCAGATACGGGTTCCTTTTCCGATGGAACATCCCAGGTCAATAACCGCTGTTTCGTGGCAAAAAAAATCCATAGAAGCCGGGTGTTTGATTAACGATTTACATATTCCAAAACAGAAGAGGTAATGTATTTCAGTTGTTCATCATCGAGTTCGGTGTGCATCGGCAAAGATATTACGCTTTTGCTTAAGGCTTCGGTTACCGGGAAGTCGCCTTCCTTATATCGCGGATCTGTATAGGCTTTTTGCAAATGCATTGGTACTGGGTAGTAAACCATTGCCGGAATATCCTTCGTCTGCAGGTAGTCTTGCAGGCCAAAGCGGTCGATGTTTTGGGTTATTAGGGTGTATTGATGAAACACATGGGTCGAGAAGCTGGCCCTTTTTGGTGTGAGCAGCCTGGGATTGTTGGCAAAGGCACGGTCGTAATAATCGGCGGCGGCCCTGCGGGCTTCAGCAAACTGGTCGAGGCGGCGCAACTTAATGCGCAATATGGCAGCCTGAATACTGTCGAGGCGGGAGTTGACCCCGATCGAATCGTGATAGTATCTTACTTCCATTCCGTGGTTTACCACAACACGCATCTTTTGTGCCAGGCGGTCGTCGTCGGTAAAGAGGGCTCCGCCATCACCATAACATCCGAGGTTTTTTGAGGGGAAGAATGAGGTACACCCGATAATACTCATGGTGCCTGCCTTTTTGGTGGTGCCATCGGCAAAGCGGTAGTCAGCTCCAATAGCCTGGGCATTGTCTTCTATAACATACAAACCATGATCTTCGGCAATTTTCAGGATCTTTTCCATTTCGACACATTGCCCAAATAAATGTACCGGCACAACTGCTTTGGTTTTTGGGGTGATGGCCTTGCGGAATGCCTCCGGGTCCATGTTAAAAGTCAGCGGATCCACGTCAACCAAAACCGGGGTTAAACCCAGAAGGGCTATCACCTCAACGGTAGCAACAAAAGTAAATGAAGTGGTTATGACCTCATCGCCAGGCTTTAACTCCAATGCCATCATGGCAACCTGCAATGCATCCGTTCCATTGGCGCATGGGATCACATGTTTTATACCAAGATAGGCTTCCAACTCCTGTTGGAATTTTTTCACCTCAGGCCCGTTGATGTATTGAGTTGATCGGACTACATCCAATACTGCATTATCAATTTCTCCGGCCATTTTTTCGTACTGGGCCTTAAGGTCAACCATTTGAATTTTTCTCATAGGAAAGGCTATTTGGTTAATGTTTGGGGTTCAGGCTGCAAATATATCAATTATTGCGCAGTTCTTTATGGTTCCCACTATACTATTGTTAAATTTATAACAATTCGGATTGTGTTGCTGGTGTTGGATTTCGTTCCTGCGATTCATGTATCTTTGCCATGAAAAAATGCCAAAATAAGTATGCGCTTTTTGTACAATGGATTAATTTGGGTTTACAAAGCTGGCATTTTGATAGCTGCTTTGTTCAACTCCAAGGCCCGCTCTTGGGTTTCAGGCCGTAAGGGGCAGTTTGACAGGATGAAGGCTGCCCGAATTGACGACAGGCCAGTCGTGTGGTTTCATTGCGCCTCTCTCGGTGAGTTTGAGCAGGGGAGACCGGTACTGGAAGCATTTCGGAGGGAGTTTCCGAATTATGGCATTTTGCTGACTTTTTTTTCCCCATCGGGCTACAATATTCGTAAAAACTACAATGGAGCCGATTATGTTTTTTATCTTCCGCTCGATACGCCTGCAGGTGTAAGGCAGTTTCTGAACGTTTGGAATCCCTCGCTGGCCATTTTTGTCAAGTATGAATTTTGGTTCAACTATTTAAAAGCTTTGAAAAAAAGAGGTGTTCCGACTTTTGTAATTTCGGCCATTTTCAGGCCGGACCAATACTTTTTCAAAGGTTTTGGCAAGTGGTTCCGGAAGCAATTGGGCATGGTATCCTGTTATTTTGTTCAGAACCCTGTCTCACTGGAACTTTTGCAAAAGGCTGGTATTTCTCATGCATTAATTAGCGGCGACACCCGCTTCGACAGGGTGGCTGCTATTGCCACACAGGCGCAATCTCTTGACCGGTTTTCAGATTTCGCCCGGAATCAACAGATCCTGGTGGCCGGAAGCACCTGGCCGCCCGACGAGGAATTGCTGCTGCCCCTAATCCACGACGAATCGCTGCCACTGAAGTTCATCATCGTTCCACATGAGATAAGTAAAGCTCATATTCAAGGTCTGAAGAACAAAATTACGGTTAAGACCCAAATCTATTCAGAACAGAGTGGTTCATTCGATGCCGACAGCAAAGTGCTGATTATCGATCAGGTCGGGCTTCTTTCGGGATTGTACAAACTTGGTTGCATGGCCTACATTGGTGGCGGTTTTGGCCGTGGTATTCACAACATACTCGAAGCAGCAGCCTTTGGGCTTCCGGTTTTCTTTGGACCGAATTATGGGCAGTTTGCCGAGGCTAAAGAGCTGGTGCAGTTGGGTGGTGCATTTGCAGTTTCAAATGCTGCAGAGCTGAAAACAAAAATCGAAATCCTGACTAGAAATCAGGGCATGCTTCAGGAAACTGCGCTTATTTGCTCAGATTATGTAAGGGCAAAAACAGGGGCAACCGAAACCATTATGAAAGAGTTGAAAACTTACGTCGGGCGGGATAAATAGTCTGTGTCTTAATGTTTTCACCGAAATTGATTATTTTTGAAAAGCAATCGGCCTTTTCACAACATAAAGCCCTTTACCTATGAATTTTTTTCTCAAAGTTCTGGTTACATCTCTTGCGGTGGTTGTGGCAACCTACGTGCTGCCAGGTGTTGACCTTCAAAATTTCCTTTCTGCACTGTTGGTAGCCTTAGTGCTTGGGCTGCTCAATATGCTCCTGAAACCTTTACTTGTTTTACTCACCATACCGGTTACCATTTTTACTTTCGGGCTTTTCCTTTTGGTAATTAATGCCTTTATAGTGCAAATTGCAGATTTTCTAATTCGGGGCTTCGAGGTTCAGAACTTCTGGTGGGCGCTGTTGTTCAGTATTTTATTGTCGTTGGTTACCTATTTGCTCGAACTTCCGGTAAAGAAATCCCGCCAACAGCGGTATTAGAATTCCTGAAAAAATTTGAGGTCCTATTTCATGGCATGCAAATTGATTTGTATTGATCAAAGTGATTAATATAAATGATGGAGGAACAAGCTATGAAAAAAGTAATTTTTACCCTGCTGCTCTTTGGTGCCGGTTTGTCCTTCGGTTTTGCCCGGCCGCACTTTTCTGAGCTCTCACTTTCATTGATCGACGGATCGGTTTTCGACATGGAGGTAAACGATCGTCCGTTTCACGGTCGCCAGCAAACCTACACCATTTCAGGGCTTGAGCCCGGAAGGCATTTCA
>DATIKH010000086.1:0-22506 GCA_035477775.1 Bacteroidales bacterium
TTTCCGGTTCGAATCTTGCAATTGAGGTAATGCCAGCTTTTACCTTATCTCCGATTTTTACATCAATTTTTGCATGGAGCGGTAGCATAAGGTCCACCCTGGAACCAAATTTTATAAATCCCAATTCGTTGCCCTGGGTTACCTCCCCTCCTACTTTGCCATAAAATACTATTCTCCGGGCAAGAAATCCGGCAACCTGGCGTAAAAAGACAGGCTGGTTTCCGGTAGTTTCGAAGGCTACAGAAGTTCGTTCATTGAGTATGCTCGATTTTGGATTCCAGGCTACCAGAAACTTTCCAGGATGATGCTTGAAATAGAGCAGTTTGCCTGTTACAGGGTATCTATTCAGGTGAACATCGACCGGCGACATGAAGATTGAAACCTGCCGCATCGGCATTTTAAAGTACTCGTCTTCGCGTGTTTCTTCAATCACTACAATCTGACCATCGGCAGGACTGATAACTCCCGACTCCAAATTATTGAGAGGTCGTTGAGGAGATCTGAAAAACTGAACTACTATAATCAACAATAGGATGAATGGGATTAGAACCCAAAGAGCCAGGCTTTCGGAATTGGGAAAAAAGATCATCACGCTTATTATGGAGATTACCAGCAATGATGCAACAAATGTGATGGTATTATAACCTTCTTTGTGTATTTTCATTCTTTTAAAAACGCTTTGAAACTAGAGTTTGGAGTTCTGCTGAAACACAAAGTTTTATTCGTTCCGTAAACGAAAAAAAGCAACAGATTTACAGCACAAAAATAAGATAAACAAATACAAATGGGGCTGAAATTAGTATTCCGTCGAACCGGTCGAGTATTCCGCCGTGGCCGGGAAGAAGCTTGCCGCTTTCCTTAACTTGCAGGCTACGTTTAAACATGGATTCGAACAAATCGCCGTAATTTCCGAAGAAGACTATAATTATAGCCATAACCATCCAATTGACTATGGTTAGTTCTACAAAAAAAAGCGACAACAAGTAAGCTGCTAGCAGTGCAAATAAACCGCCGGCAAGAGAGCCTTCCCATGTTTTTTTGGGCGATACCTTTTCACTCAGCTTGATTCTTCCGAAATTCGAGCCCACCAGGAAGGCGGCTGTGTCGTTAAGCCATGAAATGCCGAAAAATCCCAGCAAAATCGCAGGTTGATATACTCCAGGTTGCAGATTGATGTTTGGCAAAAAGCCAAGAAGCGAAAAAGGTACAGCAATATACAACAACCCAAAAATAGTGAAAGCTACATTGGTAAATGGATTGGGAAGCTTTCGGTATAGTTCTGAAAGAAGAATCAGAAAAAAAGGCACAAAGTTCAGTAATAGTATATTACGATCGAAGTAGCCCAACGCAAATGAGGCATTTATCAAAAAAACCAAAACACCTAAAACAACCCCGAGGGTTTTATTTGGCCGAATATCCGAAAGTTCAGCCAGCCGGTAAAGTTCCCATAGGGCCAAAATCGCAATAATTAAAAATAGTATAAAAAAAGCGTGATGGTCGATAATTATTGCAGAAACTGTAAGAGCAACAAATACGATTCCGGTTATGGTTCTGGTTAGTAAGTTATTCACAATTTTTCAGTTAGGATTATTTGTTTGGCTTGCAAAACGTCCGCTGCATTCACATAAAGTTCGAATTCCCCAAACAAGTAGGCAGAGTCTTTTTTGTTGACGATTACTGATTCTATGTCAAACTCTTTGAGTATTGCCTTGGTTATTTCAACCTTATACATATAGGTATTGCTATATATTTTTTGCCAGGCTTCAGGCATCCCTTTCAAATTATGCAATTTTCAAAAATTCTACAAAGCCTAATTATCGCAGGTTTAACCATTTATTAATCAGGATTTAATTTGAGAAAGATTACGGTTGGAAAAACTGTATTAAAACAATAGTTTTTTTGAAAATCTTTTTTAAAATGCCTTAAAAGTCATCAGTTTAGCGAAAGCCTTAGAGTAATGATAAGAAATTTTAAACTTGGGAACCCGGATGACCGTCCTGAGGAAGCACATTCACCTTACCATTATCATCATGATTTTCGTTAACCTGCCCGGAAGCTTGCACAGCATTTGATTCTGAATTGTAATTGCCTTCGGGTAGATTTTTCTTATCCTTGTCGTAAGGCCTTTCTCCGAAAATTTGCTCGAGGTCGTCCCTGAAAATAACTTCTTTTTCAAGGAGGAGGTTGCCCAATTTAATGAGATTTTCTTTGTTTTCGGTCAGAATGTTTTTTGCACGCTCATAGGCTGATTCTACCAGTTGGCTCACTTCTTCGTCGATAATCTGCGCTGTACGTTCCGAATAAGGCTTACTCAAAGAATACTCGCTCTGTCCGGTACTATCGTAATAGCTAACATTTCCGATGCGCTTGTTGAGTCCAAAGAAGGCCACCATGGCATAAACCTGTTTGGTTACCTTTTCGAGGTCGTTTAAAGCACCTGTCGAAATTTTGTCGAAAATTATATCTTCAGCAGCCCTGCCACCGAAAATGGAAGTAATCTCATCAAACATTTGTTCGAACGTGGTGATCTGTCTTTCCTCGGGCAGATACCATGCAGCGCCAAGCGCCTTACCTCTGGGCACAATGGTAACTTTAACCAGGGGTGGTGCATGTTCGAGCAGCCAGCTCACCGCAGCATGACCGGCTTCGTGGTAGGCGATAACTTTTTTCTCGGCTACCGAGATGATTTTGTTTCGTTTTTCGAGGCCTCCGATAATCCGGTCAATAGCATCGAGAAAATCCTGGCGCTCCACTACCGATTTATTTCTTCTTGCAGCAATCAGGGCAGCCTCGTTGCACACATTGGCTATGTCGGCTCCTGAAAAACCGGGAGTTTGCTTGGCCAGAAACTCTGAATTCACCTCCGAAGCGGTCTTCACCGGTTTCATGTGTACCTTGAAAATGGCCTTGCGCTCCTCCAGGTCGGGCATCTCGACTTGTATTTGTCTGTCGAAGCGACCTGCCCGCATAAGTGCCCTGTCGAGAATATCGGCCCTGTTGGTAGCAGCCAGAATAATTACGCCCTGGTTGGTACCGAAACCATCCATTTCGGTCAGCAGTTGATTTAAGGTGTTCTCGCGTTCGTCGTTGGCTCCTGTTACAGGATTTTTGCCCCGCGCCCTTCCAATGGCATCTATCTCATCAATAAAAATGATACATGGAGCCTTTTCCTTAGCCTGTTTGAAAAGGTCGCGAACCCTTGAAGCGCCGACTCCTACAAACATTTCTACAAAGTCCGACCCACTCAGGGAGAAAAAGGGTACCTGAGCCTGGCCGGCCACCGCTTTGGCAAGAAGCGTTTTACCGGTACCGGGAGGACCCACAAGCAGGGCGCCTTTGGGTATTTGACCTCCCAAATCGGTGTATTTCTTTGGATTTTTCAGGAAATCTACAATTTCCATCAGTTCAATCTTGGCTTCTTCAAGCCCTGCCACATCCTTAAAGTTAACGCTTACCTGGGTGTCCTTATCAAAAAGAGTTGCCCGAGATTTGCCGATATTGAATATCTGGCCTCCACCCCCGGCACCTGACATGCGCCGGAAAATAAACAACCAAAAGACAACCAACAATCCTATAGGAATGAGCCAACTCAAAGCATCTCTGCCCCAATTGCGCCTAGTTTCCGGAAACATTGGAAAACGTTCCTCACGTGGCCAGTCCGTTTGAGCTTCCCTGACCATCTGTTCAAAGTTTTCGACCGAAGTTATATTGAACATATAATGCGGCAGGACGCCTTCGCCAAACCCTGTACGAATATGCGCATCCTGGAACTTTTCTTTGGTTAGCCGGTCGGGTTTAATAAAAACCTCAACCATTTCCTGATTTACAATCCGCAATTTTTCAATATCGTTTTTCCCCTCTTCGAGTATCAGCATTTCATCCTCGAAACGCATCTGTGATATCTCGGTAGGACCACCGCCCCAGTTCATAAAATTGAGGGCAATCAGAAAAATAGCCAGAGCTCCGTAAATCCAATAAAAATTAAAACCCGGCTTTTTCTTGCCTTTCCCATCGCTCAGCGGGCCAGACTTTCTACCTCCAGGCAGGTTAGTATTTTGTTTGTTTTCTTCTGTATTCATATTTTCTTTTAAAAATTCGAAATCAATCCAGAAACCCCCAAAACCTAATCACTAATTTGAGTGCGTGGTGCATCGGCCCATAGGGCCTCAAGTTTGTAGAAGTTACGCATGGGTTCCTGAAATACATGCACTACAACATCAAGATAATCAAGTAAAACCCATTCGCCGTTGCTAATACCTTCGCGGCGTCGGGGATAGTATCCGTAAGCTTTTTTAACTTCTTCTTCTACCGATTCGGCCACTGCAACAGCGTGCGTTCGGGAGTTTCCATGACAGATTACGAAATAATCGCAAATGGTAGAATTAAGACTGGAAAGGTCAAGAATTACAATTTCGAGCCCCTTTTTTTCCTGAATTCCTTTAATTATTGAATTGATGAGTGTTTGGGTGTCGCCTTTCTTCTTTACTTTAATCATCAGGCATTGGTTAATTTAGGTGCAAATTTAACATTAATATCACAAATAATAGTCCTGCATTTTTGCGAATTATTGTTAATCCCGGATTATTGGTAATTTTGAGCCATCTGCTTTATGTCATTTCCTACACCCAAAATAATCCGGCTCGAAGTAACCGACTCTACCAACAAGGAGGCATTCAGGCATTTGGCTCAAGATGAGCTCCCAGAAGGTTCGGTAATATGGGCCTCGCACCAGATTGCAGGCCAGGGACACGGAGGCACTTCCTGGGAGAGTGAGCCTGGTAAAAACTTGCTTTTTTCGTTAATACTCCGTCCGGAATTTTTGCCACCCGACAGACAGTTCAGGCTTAATCAGGTAATTTCAATCGGTACAATGGAAGGAATTGCCGCCCTTTCAGGTTTGAATGGGTTTTGCATCAAATGGCCCAATGATATTTACTTTCAGAATGGGAAGTTATCGGGTATGTTGATCGAAAATTCAATTCTGGGAAATACCTTTCAGGTCTCAGTTGTCGGAATAGGAATCAACCTGAACCAAGAAGTTTTCACCTCCGAGGCCCCAAATCCGCTTTCATTACAGAACATTACTGGAAAGGTATTTGATTTGCAACAGGCACTTAATGAAGTGATTGGAAGGATAATGCACTGGTACCAGCGATTAAAATCCGGTGAATTTATGCAGATTGAAGAAGCGTACTACAGCAATCTGTTGGGCTATCAAACCGAAAGGCAATTCCGCGATGAAAAAGGTGTTTTTTCGGGCAAAATAAAAGGTGTAGATAAGCATGGCCGGCTATTGATCATTACGACCAATGGAAAGCAACTGGCATTCGAACTCAAGCAGGTTCGCTTCCTGTAACAATCCTATTCAAAGTGTTCTTTCAGTTTCAAGGCCATTACATCCACCAGGTGCTGCAACGGACGTGAGGCAACCATACTTAAAAAAGGGTTGAGTTCTGCATGAAAATTTATCTCAACCTTACACTGATTATCTTTTTCAGGAAAAATATGGAAATCAAGCGTGTAGTCTATGGGATTTTTGCCATAGGATTCAATAGAAATGCTCGAAGGAGCTGATTTTGATGCTGTACGCATTGCCAGATCTGCCATTCCTTTTACAGTAAAAGAGCATTCCGACTCACTGGCCTGCCAGTTGATAATCTGCTCTGGCATAAGGGTTTCCATGTTTCGGAAGTCGCTCAAAAAATCAAAAACCTCAACCTGCTTGGCATCAATAGGCTCACTTACACTCGTAAATTTGGTCATTCAGAAGGATTTAGGTTGAAAATCTGGTGCCCCACAACTGAGGATCGGTTCTCCATTCCTGAAGAATTTCCAGTTCGTCGGGTTTAATTAACGATTCCTGTAAAGCCGTTTCGAGAAGCTGATCATAGTTGGTTAGGGTGAAGAGTGTGCAGTGGTTACGCAGGAACATTTCTTCTGCCGCAGGCAGGCCATAAGTAAACACAGCTACCATACCTTCTACAACAAATTCATGCTGCAACAACGTTTTTACAACTGCGATGCTGCTCTTGCCTGTCGAAACAAGGTCTTCAATTACCACGGTTTTCTGACCGGAAAACATTCTGCCTTCAACCATATTGCTCAATCCATGTTCTTTGGCGGTACTTCGAACATATACGAAGGGAAGCCCCAACTCTTCGGCAACCAGCACCCCGTGAGCAATTGCCCCGGTAGCAACGCCTGCAATTACTTCCACATCAGGAAATCGTTCCTTGATTAGTTGGGTAAGCTTAAGTGCAATTTGCCTCCTGACCTGAGGAAAAGACAGCGTTTGGCGAAGGTCGCAGTAAATTGGAGATTTAATACCCGAAGACCAGGTGTATGGCTGGTCGTTGCTGATTTTGATTGCTTTTATTTGAAGCAGCATACTGGCTATGAGGCCATCCGAATCGTAGTTATCTGCCATATACCGAATTTGGTAATTATTATACAAACCTACATGAAATTTTAGTAATTTTCCACCAATGCCGGAAAATTAACCTTCCGCGAAATTTAAAGTTCAACGTAGTGAATACCATCTTTTTATACGACAGGAAAATTGTTTTTGTTCAATCAGACGGCCAATTTAAGGCCGATCTGACAATTTCGGATTGCACAGCAACCGACTTTCCTTTTTGGGAATTGTTCGAGAGGTTCCGATGCTTGCCTGGAGCTGAAATAATGTGCTTTAAGAGTTCCGATCCCGATGAGTTGTTCAACCAGATTATCAGTTTTTTCGAACCACTCGAAGCAGCCGGAGGCCTGGTTAAAAACGCCGAAGGCCAATTGCTTTTCATTTTTCGTAACGGTAAATGGGATTTACCAAAGGGTCACCTTGAGCCCCATGAGGCCCCTGTTCTGGCTGCTGAGCGCGAAGTAGCTGAGGAAACCGGCATTCACCAATTAAGCTTACTTGAGCCACTTGGTAACACATTTCACGTTTACCAGGCAACCGATATGAAATGGTTTGTAAAGAAAACGTGGTGGTATATGTTCGAAACCTGCTCATTAAATGACCCTTTGCCCCAGGCAAACGAGGGAATTGAAATGGCAGAATGGATTTACCGGCACGACCTTGCAAGGATAGCCGGCAATACATACGGCTCTATTGTTGAAGTGGTCGAGGCAGCAAAAAAGAAAAACCTTCTATAATTTTTTCAAATCGACCTGTTCAGGGATAAACAATGAGGCGTCGCCTCCTTTGCTAATAATTTCGCGAACAATGGAGGAATTTAAAGATGAATATTCAGGTGCAGTGAGCATAAACACGGTTTCCAATTGAGGCAGCATGGCCTTATTCATTTGCCCGATAGTCCTTTCGAACTCAAAATCGGCACTTGTCCTTAAGCCGCGAAGAATAAACCGAATGTTGAGCGCTCTGCATAGATCAACGGTGAGCCCGTGATAACTGATGATTTCTATGCTTGGGTAGGCAGCAAAGACTTTTTTTAACCACTCCATTCGCGTTTCGAGCGGGAAGAAACCATGCTTTTCGCTATTGGCTCCAACAGCGATGATAATTTTATCAAATAATGGTAATGCCCTCAGAACGATTGATTCATGGCCTTTCGTAATGGGGTCGAATGAACCTGGAAAAATGGCATGGCGACTCATAAGAAATTACATTTAATGAATTAAGTTCTTTCAAATATAGAGAAATGGACCCTCCCATATTTTCTTTCTTCCCTGAAATAGGGAAACAGTTTATAATTTTCATTGGCAGGATGTTCGAGTATCATCCAGCCACCTGGTTCTAAAATCTCACGTTCGAAAACCACTATGGGAATTTGTTCCTTCCCTTTCATGTCGAATGGTGGGTCGGCAAAAATAAGGTTAAACCTTTCCTTAACGTTTGAAAGAAACCGGAAAACATCGCCTCTAACAACCTTAAGCTGTGGAGTTTCGAGTATGGTGGCTGTTTTCTGAATATACTCTGCACAGCGAAAGTTGTTTTCAACAGCCAGAACTTTTTGGGCTCCCCGCGAAATAAATTCATAAGAAATGCTTCCAGTACCCGAAAACAAGTCAAGCACCCTAAGTTCCTCAAAGTCAAAATGATTATTCAAAATATTGAACAGCGATTCTTTGGCAAGATCGGTAGTAGGCCTTACTGGTAAGTTGCCAGGAGGCCGTAGGATTTTTCTTTGAAATTTTCCAGCTATTATTCGCATATAGCCAGGTTTACCAGGTTTTGATAAACGTGCTTTGGAACTTGCTCAAATCTGTCGTGCGGAATCGAAGTCAGGTATTCGGGTGCTATGGAGATTTCACGAAAATACTTTGTAAGGTGATGCAAAACCGGAGAATTCGCATTGATTTCACCCCCTAAAAAAGCAATCATTTTGGAAGTATCTAATTTGTATTGCTCCAGAACGTAGAAAAGATAGTACATCAAATCATCAATTCCCTGGTATGAAAAGGAATTATAAAAGATCAACCGTTTGTAATTAAAAATTAATATTTCAAAGGTTCTGGATCTTATATGCATAAAAACACTGTGCCCATCTTTTTCCAGTTTCAGCGCAGTAAGGACATATTCTATAAGGACGGTTGCCAGATGTTTTATAACAATATTTGGAAACAGAATTTTTAATTTATGATTCAAAACTTCGGGAAACGGGTAAACACCGTAAGCGTAAAGGTTTGACAGTTCATCAGTATTTACAAAATGGCCTTCGGGGCTATTCGTGCACAACGAGTGATAGCGCTCTTTTGCCGAATGATGATACAATTCATTGGGAACGAGGGTGTATTGCTGATGATACCAGGCCAGGTGCACCTTTTCGAAAGGCAACAAGAGTATAGTACTTTTAATAACCAACTCATGAATCGAAGCGGCCAGATGTTCCGGTGTTAAATCATCCTGTATCTGGTATGATTCAATTAGCAATGGCTTCATATTGCGGGAATCAAATATGCCAAAAGAAAATCCATCGAGCGAAAGCTCGATGGATAAAATTTGGTTTTTCCCCGACCCTGTATATCCTGCACTGTCGGCAGCACTTAATGTCTTAAGTAATGGGTCGTTCATTGCTTGGGTTATTCCCAGTTTCCGTCGGTCTTGGCTTCGACGAGTGATCCCACTCTAAGACCTTCTTTGCGGGTATAGTAAATCTTGAAAGGCAAACCAGTCATGTACTGCTCGGGTAAGGCAAAGGCCTCAAAAACAGGAAGCAATACCATACTGCGTTCAACCTGTCCGGCTCCCATTGTGAAACGGGCTCCACCACCATAAGGAATATATGGTAAGGAATCAAGAGGATACCTTGCATGAACCAGCAGGGTGTCAATGGCAGGCATCCAGAAAGTATCCCTTCTTACAATACCCAACCTTATAGCTTGTGCCTCGGTAAGTGTATCGGGTACTGTACCGATTGCCCTAAGAATAGCAATAGAGTCGAATCTAACAAAATTAACCAGCGAATCGAGGTCTCCAAGAAAGGTTCCGTGACGTGTCCGGTGGGCCAATTGCACATTGCGTATGTCTTTCAAACGCTCAATAATTTTGTTTTCGCGATGGGCAGCTTCCCTGTTGAAGCGCACCGGCTCCATAATGCTGTTATAAATAAGAAAGCCTAATACAACAATCAAAAGTGCTAATGCAATTTGAACTACTGATTTCATTCGTAAAAAGTTTTAAGTTTAAGGTTGGGTGCCTGCTTGCCTGCAGACAGGGAACTTACATATTGAATTTTCATTCTGGTTTGTTTTTGCGAATCATGCGCGTTTCAATCATAAAAAATTCAAGAGATTAATTTAGATTGCAATTCGCATGACGACCTTATTCAATATTATTTGCCTTTGGTAAACAAACATTAAAAAAAAGGTAGATATTTTTTTGAAGAAACAAAAGTAAATAAATTTTAAATCCCGAATTACGATTTTTTATTTCTGGATTCAGTTAAAATACTTCCATAAATTCCTTTGCAAATATTCAAAATTTTTCAGAAAAATTAAAACGCAAAATTCAATTTTGGAAGTTCGACACCTATTCAAACCCACCACAGTTGTTTACCAGTTAGAAGGTTTGGAATGCCCTGTCGAGGTGGTGCGTTCTGCGTGTAATTTTGAGGTCCTGCAAAACGCTGGATTTCACCCTTAAGGTAAAATTATAGCTTTGGCGGAACCCGAATGGGATCCAGTTTATGCTCATTTCCCAGCAATGCAAATCCCTGTGAATATCAACTGAGGTAAATGTTAGCTCATTTCGCTCAAAATCGTATCCGGTTCTGAATCCGATGCGCCATTTTGGGGTAAGCGAAACGGTGCCATTTACGTTTAAGGATTGAATGATTGTCCGTTCGAACTGTCCTGTTCGAAAATCATATCTTGATCCATAGTTGAAGGTATAGCCTACGCTCAACTGCCAGGGAACTGTAAAATCGACCACACCGGGAGGAAGGGTTTCGGGCCGGACATCCGGCAATGCGTCTGGATCTTCCAATTGGTTGCCCATGGTTCCGGGAGCGTTAAGGGTTCGTCCATTTCCGGGTTGGGGGCCCGTTGCTGGTTTGGTTCTGGAGCTAAATGTGTAGTCCAGACTGAATGCCCAAGTAGTGTTGTTTAGCCTCACAGGCCAACCTCTTGTATCCCATAGAAATCGGTTTAGGCGACGACCTTGTTCATCGACCTCGTACAATGTCCATCCGCTAGAATATGTTATGTCGAAGTTACCAAACAACCGTGTTCTTGCACTTACCATTATATCGGAAAAGCGAATGGAATCGCGAGCAAAATCATAGCCTCCCGAAATGGTAAAGTTATCGAGCAGATTTACCTTGCGTTGACCACCATCAGCAGTATCGCGACGATTGCGCACTTTCATTTCCAGGTTGTTTGTAAGCGAGAAATTCAGGCTACCTGAGCGACCAGGCGCAGGGCCTCCGAACATGCTCTGCTCAAAAATTGCATATTGAACATCACGGTTTAAATTGGGATTAAAATAAGTATGGTAATAACCCCAGAATGGTGTTGAGAAATCGGGCCTAAAACTAAAACCAACACTCGGTGTAACCACATGCCTTACAGCGGTTACCGGTCCCCTCCTGAATTGCACCATTCCAAACAGCCTTGTGCTCATACTGGCGCTGTAGTTAAAATCATGGATTGCCCTAAAGCCTGGAATGGTGTCAATAACCTCCATTCCTAAAACACCTGGCTGGCCAATTACAGGTGCATCAGGGTCCCATCTCTTTCGAATGGTGGAAAAATACCAGTTCATGCTATAATTCAGACTGTTACTCACGTTTATATGTCTTAAAAGCCTGAATGTGTGACTTACCGGAATGGTATGTCTTACCCCGCTTCGAAACTGCCTGAGGGTTTCTGGTCTGAAAAGCAAAGAATCTGCTACACGCAGGTCATTCCGCGCATTCATACTGTAGTTGATGGTAATGTCTTCGTACCAGCGGGGGCGGTCCCCTCCCCCATTTCTCCTGAAAGGATTGAACCTGTTTACAGAGAAGGAAATTTCCGGCAGTCCTAAGTCCACCATTCTATTCAGGGTGTTCTGGCTGTGCCGCAAATTGGCTGAAAAGTTGAACATGCCTGCCCACATGGCAGTATATCCCACATTGGAAGAGAAGGTATTCGAAAGGTAATCAACATCAGATACCGGATTGAAGCGGCTTGCCTGCGAGCTTCCGGCGTTTACGCTTGCTCTGAAAACACTGTTGGGTCTGGCTTTGGGGTCTTGTGTATGGTTCCAGGTTATACGAAAATCGCGGCTGCGTTCGTAACCGGGCAACCCTGGTTCGCCAAGAATATTGATTGCGTATGCCAGGTTCAAAGAACCGGAATACCTATACCTGACACGGTAGTTTGAACCCACCCTTAAACCCCAGCTCCCGCGAGAGAATATGTCGCCGGTTAATGATAAATCCATGTAGTCGTTTATGCCCCAATAAAACCCTCCATTTTCGAGGTAGAACCCCCTGTTATTGGTTTCTCCATAGGAAGGCATAAGAATTCCAGATGCCTGTCCGCGGCGATTGGGAAAAAAACCAAAAGGTACAACCAATGGTGTCGGCACCCCTGCAATTACCAGATGTGCCATGGAAGTAATGATTTTGTCGTCAGGAATCAGTTTTGCCCTTCTGAATCCAATATGGAAGTGGGGATTGGGATCATCGCAGGTAGTGTATTTCCCATCTTCAACATGAATAATTCTGTTGGGGTGCATCTTTACTGTACCCCCATGGAGGAATCCTTCGGCCTCTTCGGTCATCACATCGATCGTTCGACCGCGCCTGGTTTCGAAATTATACCACATTTCCCTCGATTGAAAAGTATGGGGATCTTCTGTGAAAACAGGGAACTGTTCCAGAACACCTAGCGAATCGGGAATGCCGGTTGCATGCAATTCATTGCGCCGGAAATCGATCTGTACCTTTCCTGCAGTAAGGTGCATGGCAGCATAGCGAAGTTCTGCATTTCCGAAAAGATATACTCTTCGGTTGCGGGCATCAAAGAAAATGCTGTCGCTTGCCGAGTACTCTACGGTTGATCCAAGTACAGTAGCGGTGCCCCGGTAGCGTGCTGGTACTTCTGGAGCAAGGGCTGCTTCAGCCGTATCTACAACTTCTGGTAAACCAGGATAATCAGGAACTCCCGGTAATACTGGCAAGGGATTTGCAATGGTATCCCATTGTGGCAAGATAGTATCAAAAGGCAAAAAATAAATTTCAGAATCGTTGATGATGCTCAACGGAGTGCCTGAGATTTTGCCTTGTGATGAAACGGCCCCTGCAAAAGTCAACAAAATCAATAATTGTGAGGCAAAAAACTTAAAAAACAAGGAGGTGCCCAACTTTTTTTGTGTTACTTTCGTATATTGTAAAAACGGTCACTTTAAAATGATTTTGCAGGAAAACAAAAGCAAAACTAACTAAAAAAACCTTACTTAGGTTGAAACCTGTATTCTTAAAAATTGTTATTCTCCTATTTGCCTTAGTATCACCTTACACGGCAGTGGCCGATCGCTTGGGCTTTGTTAATACGGTGGTCATTGACCCTGGTCATGGGGGCAGAGACCCGGGAGCGGTTGGCCGCAGAGTAAAAGAAAAAGATGTTGTACTCTCCATAAGTTTGAAACTCGGAGAAATGATCAGGCAAAATATGCCTGATGTTAAAGTGGTTTTTACCCGCACTACCGATACTTTCGTAGAACTACATCGCCGTGCCCAGATTTCCAACCAAAATCAGGCCGACCTCTTTATTTCCATACATTGCAATAGTTCCAGAGACAGTCGCGCTTTTGGTACTGAGACTTTCGTTATGGGCTTACATCGAACGGAAGCCAATCTTGAGGTTGCGCGCAAAGAAAATGCAGCCATTTTGTTTGAAGAAAACTACAAAGAAATTTACGATGGTTACGATCCAAACAGCCCGGAGTCGAGCATCATTTTTTCCCTTTTTCAGAATGCATATCTGAATCAAAGCCTGTCGATGGCATCCTTAATACAGGATCAATTTCGTGAGACTACAAGACGGACTGACAGGGGTGTAAAGCAGGCAGGCTTTCTGGTTCTTTACCGCGTAACTTCTCCTTCGGTTTTGGTTGAAGCGGGTTTTTTAAGTAATCCAAATGAGGAAGCTTTCCTGGCATCTGAAGATGGGCAAAGGAAGATAGCTCAAGCAATTTTCAATGCTTTCAGGGAGTATAAAGTTGCTCAGGACAAGATAGCCCGTGATGCCGAAAAACTACGTCTTGCTCAGACTAATCCTGCTCCAGCACGCAATGCGCAGGCAAGCAATCCGACTGCTGCCGGTGAAAATACTTTAAACCCAACTGTAAACACTCAACCCCGAAACCCAGTACAAAGAGAGGCTGTGCAGACTGCCCAGCAGGTTACTTTCAGAGTGCAGGTTGCTGTTTCAAAGGTAAAACGCCCGCTCGACGCACCTGAGTTCAGAGGCCTTAAACAGGTAGAAGAATACTTTCACGAGGGCCTTTACAAATACACATCCGGTATGGAACCCACTTTTGAGGCAGCTGTTGCCTTACAAAACCAGATAAGGCGGGCAGGTTTTAAAGACGCTTTTGTAGTGGCATTCAAGAACAACCAGCGCATTCCTATTGCTGAAGCCAGAAGAATTGCCGGCCCTTCCAGAGGCAATAATCCCTAACCGACCGGTTCATTAATTTACCAACTACGTTTCGGCAATTTTGTAGTTTCCTTTTTAACCTTTTAAAACTTTTATAAAATGAAAATTTCCCGTGAAATTAAAATAGGTGTTATTGGCCTTGCCACGATTGCCTTGTTTTTCTGGGGGATATTTTTCTTGCAAGGCACCGAACTCTTTTCAAGAAAGATTGCATTTTATGCTGTTTACGACCAAATTGACAATCTGATGGAGACCAATCCCGTTACGGTCAACGGGGTGGCAATAGGACAGGTAAATCGGATCATGTTTCATCCAGATGGTTCAGGAAGAGTAATTGTTAGATGCCTGGTGGGGCCGCAAATTGGCATCCCATCCAATTCCATTGCAAGACTGGCTACGGCCGGACTAATGGGAAACCGTGAAATTCAATTAATACTAGGAACCTCTCATGAAATAATAGTTTCAGGAGACACTTTAAATACCGAAATAACCGCTTCATTGGCACAAGAGGTTAGTGAGCAGTTGATGCCTCTTAGGGTGCAAGCCGAACAATTGTTTGATCAGGTGCAATCTGTATTGAATGTTATTAATAGTATTTTATACGAAGACACAAGGCAGAATCTTGTCAAAAGTGTAGAAAGCCTGGCAAATACATTATCACACCTTGAAAGCACGACCCATTATTTCGACTCAACTTTAGCCGGGCAGGTTAACCGGCTTTCTGTAATTTTTGCCAACGTTGAATCAATAACTACCAATTTGCGGCAAAACAACCAGGACATTTCCAATATTATTCACAATTTATCGTCTGTATCCGACACACTTGCAGCTATTGATTTTGCCCATACCATGCATCATGTGAATTCATCAATGGCCGGTTTGTCGGCTATTGTGGAAAAAATAAACCGTGGAGAAGGTTCAATGGGTTTGCTGATTCATGATGAGGAGCTTTACAGGAATATTCAAAATGCTTCACAGCAATTGGATTCATTAATTATAGATATAAGAGAAAACCCCAGGCGTTACTTCAATGTTTCAGTATTTGGAAGGAATTAGGCAGTTAATGTTTTGAGAATATTGTTTGGAAAAGTATGAAAACACCATTGAATTTATTCGGACTTCTTTTGCCCTTTTTTTTTCTGGTGTTTTCGGCCTTTACAAATGAGAGAAGCAGCCTGGAGCGTGAACTGAGAAAACTAGAACGTGATCCGGGCATGAACCATGCAACCTGGGGATTTTATGCTGTTGACGTACAAAACAACCGCGTAGTTGCTGCCCGTAATGAGAACCAACTGCTGGTTCCGGCATCCACCCTCAAAGTATTAACAACGGCTTCGGCCATTAAAATGCTCGGTAGCGATTTTCGTTTCGAAACCAAACTAGCACACACTGGATATATTGATAGTTTAGGGAATCTTACAGGCGATCTGGTTATTTTAGGCAGTGGCGACCCTTCGTTCATGTCAACTTTTTTACATGATTCGCTCAGCCAAACACGGGTTCTCGAAAATTGGCTGGCTGTTTTGAAACATGCTGGAATTAAACATATTGCTGGGCGGGTATTTGCCGATGAATCGGTTTTTGACAATGAGTTGATACCCCGCAAATGGCTTTGGGAAGATATGGGTAATTTTTTTGGTGCCGGAGCAAGTGGCCTTACGGTAAATGAGAACATGTACACTGTTTTTTTTCAGCCAGGCGACACCATAGGGCAACCTGCCAAAGTTGTAGGCACCAACCCTGTTGTTTCTGGCATGGATTTTCTAAATCAGGTTAATACCGGACCACGAAATTCCGGCGATCAGGTTTATATTTTCGGAGCCCCTTATCAGATGCAGCGTACCCTCAAAGGTACTGTGCCACTTGGCAGCAACAATTTTCCGGTCAGGGGATCAATCCCCGATCCCCCCATGTTTGTTGCCGAAATTTTGAGCGAATTTTTGAAATTTAACGGAATATTGCAGAATAATCTTCCTGTGAGTGTGCGTACTGCAAGCTTGCAGGGACTTTCCAGAGGGGAAATTACCGGAGTATTTACAACATGGTACTCTCCTATGATGGCAGCGCTTGCCGCACGCGCCAACTTGCACAGCGTGAATACCTATACCGAAAATATGGTAAAAGCTATTGGCGCCCACCTGAAGGGCCAGGGCACTACCATCGCAGGCATTGATACCATCATCGGATTTTGGAAGGGCCAGGGTGTGTCGGTTGACGGTATGTTTCTTTTCGATGGAAGTGGTTTAGCCCCTTCAAACAGGGTAACGGTGAAACAACTTACTCAAGTTTTGAGCCTCATGGCGAATGATCCAAATTTCGAGCAATATCAGAGCGGCTTTCCTTTGGCAGGGAGGTCAGGTTCAATCGCCACCCAATTTATAGGAACTCCATCAGAAGGCCTGTTAAGGGCCAAAAGTGGAACATTGACCAATGTGCGTGGCTTTGCAGGATACACCCGAACCGACGATGGAAGACTGCTTGCTTTTGTAATTATAGTAAACCATTTTCAGGGAACTTCGGCGGCGCTCCGAACCCACCTGATCAATATAATGGACGCTGTAACAAGATATAACCAATAATCGCCTTTTTTAACACGAAAAATAAGCAAAAAACCTATAAATTGAAAAATTGATATAATTTAGCGGCTGTTTACCTATTACTTTAATACTATAAAATATACTGCAATGCTAAATATTGAATGGGGAAAATTGCCTTTCGGGTATTTCAAAACCGACTATAACATTCGCAGCTACTACCGCGACGGCAAATGGGGCGAGGTAGAGGTCTCTTCATCAGAATATATCAATATTCACATGGCCGCTACCTGCCTGCATTATGGCCAGGAAGCCTTTGAAGGTATGAAAGCATACCGAGGCAAAGATGGAAGAGTAAGGTTGTTTCGTTGGAATGAAAACGCCAAAAGAATCAGAAAGTCGGCCGAGGGAATAATGATGGCTAAGGTACCTGATGAATTGTTTTTCGAAATGATCGTCAAGGCTGTAAAGTTGAACCTTAAGTATGTCCCTCCATTTGGCACAGGTGCAGCGCTTTACATTCGACCCCTGCTTATAGGCACCGGCGTTCAGGTAGGCGTAAGCCCTGCAAAAGAATACCTGTTTCTGGTTTTTGTTGGTCCTGTAGGACCCTATTTTAAAGAAGGATTCAATCCTGTGAGTATGCAAATCATTCGTGATTTCGATCGGGCTGCGCCACTCGGTACAGGCCATATTAAAGTGGGCGGCAATTATGCCGGAAGCCTTTTTGCTTCGGAGCGCGCCAAAGCAGAAGGCTTTGCCTCAGTAATTTTTCTGGAAGCAAAAAACAAAAAATATATCGACGAAGCCGGCCCTGCCAATTTTTTTGGCATAAAAGACAATACCTATATCACACCCAAGTCGAATTCGATTCTGCCTTCGATTACCAATATGAGCCTGATGCAACTGGCCGAAGACCTGGGAATGAAAGTTGAAAGAAGGCAGGTTTCGGTTGATGAACTGGAAAGCTTTGAAGAGGCCGGAGCATGCGGCACTGCGGCGGTTATTTCGCCCATCGGAAAAATCGTTGACCGCGACACAGGCAAAGTCTATGAGTTTTCAAAAAATGGAAAGTCAGGTCCAATTTCGACCAAACTTTACAATAAACTGCTGAACATTCAATACGGCGAAGAACCCGATACCCACGGATGGATTACCCTTATTGACTAATTTTCTTTCAAAAAAAAGTAACCTTAGTGCGAATGGCCACTAAGGTTATTTTTTTGCCGGTTATACACCAGCGTTCGTATGTAGGTCAGAAGGTTCCTTAACCAAATACCAGGTTACTGCCGAAATGGCTACGGTTGCTCCACAAATTAAGAACAGGGTTGCCTGGTTTTGTGCCTGATCGAGATACTCCCCAATGGCAAAACTCGCAACAAATTGAGGCAGCACCACCGAAAGGTTGAACAGGCCCATATACATGCCCATTTTGTTTTTTGGCACTTTTTGCGACATGATGGCAAATGGCAAGGAGATGGTTGCTGCCCAGCCTATGCCAGCCAGAGCCATAAATGAATAAATCAAAGCTGGGCTGTAACCGGCCCAATAGAGCCCCAAATAGCCCAAAGTAAGAAAAATCAAGGAAGTAGCATGGGTTTTGACCCTTCCGAAACGGGCAGATAAGGGCTCAAGGAGTAGAACCGGAATAATGGCCGCAACCAGATTGAGGGTCATAAAACTCCAATTTGTTACCGATCCAATGAAATGGTTGATGTCGTCAAAGCCCTCTCCTTCGAAACCACCAGCGATGAAATCTGCCAGACGGCCTGGCTCAAAATTGTCGCCCGATAACTCGGGGATGCGATACCGCACAAAAGCGAAAAAATAAATGAACATTGCCTGTACCCCGATCCAGGTAAAAGAATGCGCTGCCAATATTTTCCGAAAACCTATGAAACCGCTTCGCTCCTCTGAAAGGCCTTTCTCTTTTTTCGACAGTGTATATACCATTAAAATCACAGTGAGAACTGCGGCAAAAATCTCGAATTTATAGCCTGGTATTCGTTCCAAAGGTGTAATTCTGGTAATTATGACATACACTGCATAAAACAAAAATCCCCACAGAGGCAATATCGTTCTCATGATTTGGACAAACGAAGTTTTTTGCCCTTGGTTTTTTTTACCTGAATCCGCATTATCACTAGCTACAAGATGTCTTGGCTCTTTTATAAAGAATGGAGGCACAATGGAAAAAAGCAGAACCAGGAATACCCCGAAATAAATCAGGACATAATTGTTGAAAATAGCCCCAATCAAATACCCCAGCACACCAAAAGAACCCGATACCGTTTGCATCCATGTAAAGCCTTTGGTTCTGGGGCGGCCTTCAGGCGTAACATCGGCGATTAACGACCTGGTAGGATTGAAACTTACATTAATGGCCAGATCGATGGATAAGGATACAATTATTGCAATTCCGAGCACCCCTTCAACTCCCAGCACGTTCTGGATAAGTCCGATATTGGGCAATGCCAGCAGTCCGATTGCAGATATCACTCCACCAATCCAGATAAATATTTTCCTTCGGCCATTCCAAACCCACACATTGTCGCTGATTATCCCCACGATGACCTGGCCCAGGATACCGGCCAGAGGTCCTGTGGCCCAGACTAAGCCTATCTCTTGAAGGTTGAGGCCAAATTCGGTGCTTAAAAGCCAGCTTAAAGCGGCAATTTGCACTACCAGACCAAAGCCCATAGCTGTTGCGGGCAGGCTTAGTAATGCATAGAAAGGGTTCGACAGTTTTTTTTGAAAAGGCAGCATAGATATTTATTCAAAATGATGTTTAAATCGAACTGAAGGTAATTTTTTAAGGAGCATTACCCGACGATGGTAAATCTTTCTTTTTCCATGACCTTGTATGTTTTTTTCTTCCTCTATGTTTTGGATGGTTAGCGGGTTTTGGTTCCCTGCCTCTATCTAAACTTTCATCGCTTTGTTTAAAAGTACCCAAATCAGGAAACTCCAAATTTAATTCTTTTGCAATGGAAGCGAATTTGTAGCGATCTCTCGGCAAAACAAGTGTGCACGCCCTGCCTTTGGTATTTGCCCTGGCTGTGCGCCCAATGCGGTGAATGTATTCCTCTGCATCGCGAGGAACAGCGAAATTAATTACAAGGTCAATGTCCTCCACGTCGATGCCACGCGAAAGGATTCCAGTAGCGACCAAAACGAGGGTTTGTTTGCTTCTGAATTTATTCAGAACGGATTCGCGCTCGTTCTGATTCAGATCAGAATGAATTTCCTCAACCGAGCTTATCCTCTTTTTTAATGCTTTGGCTAAATCTTTTACCTGCACCTTGGTTTCGCAAAAAACCAAAACCGACTTCAGCAGTTCGTCAGATGAAACAAGACTTACAATCCTGTCAATTTTTTCGTAGCTCTCGGCAATTATTATTTCTTGCGAAATGCCATCCGGGGGTTTTGAAACTTCAATGTTGACTTCAACAGGGTTTTTCAGAATGTTTTTTGCCAATTTTCGCATATTAAACGGCATGGTTGCCGAAAAAAGCAACGATTGGCAATTGTTTCCCAAAAAGGTTCTAATTTTCATGATGTCGCCATAGAAACCCATATCGAGCATACGATCGGCTTCATCGAGCACTAACACCTGCAATTGGTCGAAGTTTACGTAGCCTAAATTCAAATGGCTGATCAGGCGCCCTGGGGTACACACAACAATATCTGCTCCTCTTGTAAGGGCATTTTTTTCGTTCGAAAATACAGCCCCGTCGCTACCTCCAAAAACTGCCAGGCTACTTACATCAACAAAATAGGAAAATCCTTCTATCTGCTGGGAAATTTGAATTGCCAGTTCCCGTGTGGGAACAACAATCAGGCATTTAATATAATCGCCAGGTTGCCCGGTAATAATTTTATGTAAAACGGGCAACAAAAATGCTCCTGTCTTCCCTGTACCAGTCTGTGCGCTGGCTATCAAATCCCTGCCTTCAAGAATTACCGGAATTACCTGTTCCTGAACAGGAGTGGGTGCAAGAAAGTTCATGGCTTCAATTCCCTGCAAAATTCTATCATCAAAGCCAAAAGTACGGAAGCTCAAACTGGGGTATAAACTTTAGAAGTTTTATAAAAAGGTAATAAAACCTGTTAAGTCGCAAAAGTAGGTGTTTTTTTTATCAATATCCCATCAAGTTAGTCAATGCTTTGAAAAGCATTGGTTTTCTATAAACAGACTCGATAAGGTAAAACTGCAGAAATTTTAACAAAAAGCATGAAGTTATTCCTAATAAAATTGGTAAGGTTCTAAAATTAACTTAACCGGGATCAGTCCTCTTCGAAGAAGTCATTGTCAATGCGTTTTATTGTAAAATTGTGTGTTATTGAAACACCCAGGTTAAAATCAATCATCAAGTCTGACAGCTGTTCACCATCTATCAAAACTATTTTGGTTTCATTTTTCGGTTGATACTCCCTTGCATCATTCGTAAATCTCGAAGTTGTAATAAACACTCCCTTTTTTGCACCTTGGCCAGCTAAAGCTCCTACAAATTTTTGAATTTCAGGCCTGCCAACAAAGTTTTGCCACCGCTTAGCCTGAATGTAAATCACATCCAACCCAAGGCGGTCTTCTTTAATAATGCCATCTATGCCTTCATCTCCTGAACGCCCAATAGATTTGCCCGCTTCCTTAATGGTACCTCCATACCCCATTTTAACCAAAAGCTCAACAACCAAATTTTCAAAAAATATTATACTACACGATTTAATTTTTGTTAGAATTTCAAGAGCAAGATTTTTTCTTATTTGCAGATAATTGCTCTCCAAGGTTTCTTCAGGTGTGGCAGCAATTTCACTTTCGTTTTCAAGAATAGTGTTTTTCTCTTCATTTCTGGATCGCCCAGAATTTTCGAGATAATCAGGAAACTGTTTTAAAAATTTCAGATTAATCAATGCCGGTTTAGATGCAATTACTTGTTTACCTCTCTCAGTGATTCTAAAATGCCCCCTTTTTGTATTCTCTAAAAGCCCTGCCATTTTCAAATGCGCTTTCGCCCAAAACAATCTATTATAAAATGTCTTTTGATTTCCACTAGGCAAGTATTGAAATAGTTCTTCTTCAGTAAGCCCGAATTGTTTTGCTAATTTGTCGTGTGTTTCGGTTGTTGAATGTTCTTGCCCATCTGAGAGGTGGTTCATAAAAGGTAACATCAAGGATTGAAAGTCAGGTATCATAACTATTTTTATTTGATAAGTTAAACTTTCCGGCCAAAGAATTCAAAAAGTAATTTGAGGAAAATTCAAGGTCTGCCAAATCGCAACTTTGCACCTATTTTAAACCCCATGTTATTCTACAATCACCATTTCATTAATAAGGTGGCTCATTCCGGCGTATTTGTCGATAACCCAAAGTATAAACTGGCTGCTTACCGAGATATTCCTGCAAATGGCTACATCATAAATAATATCGCTCATGGTACTTTCCCATGTTCTGTCGAAGTTTATGCCGATAAATGCCCCTCTTGCATCTATTACCGGGCTCCCTGAGTTTCCTCCGGTTGTATGGTTGCTGGCAATAAAGTTTACAATGAGCTCGCCTTCATGGCCGTAAGGCCCAAATGTCCTGGTTTCGAGCAACTCCTCCAACCTGTCGGAGATTTGGTAGTCGGGAATGTAAGGATTCAGAGCCTTTTCGAGTATTCCGTCAGAGGTCGATTTGGGCAGGAAAACCATTGCATCGCGCGGATGAGAACCCTCCACCCTACCGTAGGTAATTCGCAGGGTACCGTTGGCGTCGGGGTAAAATCTGCGGTCAGGAAATTTGAGCTTAAGGGCAGCTGTGTACAAGCGATACAGGCTGTCGAGCCGGGATTCGAATTTTTGTTCGTTGGGTCTCAAAAGCCCA
>DATIKH010000087.1:0-2051 GCA_035477775.1 Bacteroidales bacterium
ATCCGAAGATATTACCGAAGCATCGGCCGATAAGATACCAGCCGTTCAGGTTGGCGACCCTTTTCAGGAAAAACTGCTGCTCGAGGCTACCCTTGAAGTTATTAAGACAGGCGCCGTAGTGGGTATGCAGGATATGGGGGCTGCCGGGATAATCTGTTCAACCAGCGAAATGTCGGCAAGAGGGAACCACGCCATGGTAATTCACCTCGACAGGGTTCCAATGCGTCAGAAAAACATGCTGCCTTTTGAAATACTGCTAAGCGAATCGCAGGAGCGTATGCTGGTGGTCGTTCATAAAGGCCGTGAAGCGGAAGTGAAATCCATTTTCGATAAATGGGACCTTAATTGTGTTGAGATTGGAGAGGTGGTTGAAGGTGATATACTCAGGTATTTTATGAACAACCTGCTGGTTGCGGAAGTACCAGCCAGCACATTGGTTTTAGGCGGCGGCGCACCTGTTTACGATCGTGAATACAAAGAGCCGGCATATTTTAAAGAAAAAGACAAGTTCAGTATCGACCAGATTCATGAACCCGCCAATTTAAAACAGGTGGCTGCCATATTGTTGGGCAGGCATAATATAGCATCGAAAAAATGGATTTATGAACAGTACGATTCCATGGTGGGCACCAAGAGCATGTCAACCAATAATCCATCCGACGCCGGCATAGTAAATCTAAAAGGTACCGATAAAGCCCTGGCCCTTACAGTGGATTGCAACGCCCGTTATGTGCACGCTGATCCCGAAAAAGGCAGCGCTATTGCCATTGCAGAGGCAGCAAGAAATATCGTGTGCAGTGGGGGAGAGCCATTGGCAATTACCAATTGTCTGAACTTTGGAAATCCCTATAATCCGGAAGTTTACTGGCAGTTTGTAGGGGCCATTAAGGGAATGGGCAAGGCCTGCGAAAAGTTTAATACACCTGTTACCGGGGGTAATGTGAGCTTCTATAACCAGGGTACCATGGATGGTCAGACCCAGCCGGTGTTCCCAACGCCTACAATCGGCATGCTGGGAATCGTTGAAAACAAGGAGTATGTTACCGGCATGGGTTTCAGAAGCCCTGACGACCTGATTTACCTTCTTGGCCAGCCGCGCAACGATATCAATAGTTCTGAGTATTTGGTGGCATATCACGACGTGAAACTTTCACCTGCACCCCATTTCGACCTTGATGAGGAATACTCTGTACAGGAAGCCCTTAAAAAACTGATCCGGCAAGGGATGGTCGAATCGGCCCATGATGTTTCGGAAGGTGGACTGTTTGTGGCATTATTCGAATCGGCCAGGGTGAATGGACTGGGATTTTCCATTGCGACCGACCCCGGCATAAGAAAAGATGCCTTCCTGTTCGGAGAAAGCCAAAGCCGGATAATAGTTTCTGTCAAAGCCAGTGCAAGTAGAACATTAGAAGACCTGCTCACCAGGGAAGGCATAAAATTCTCGCTGCTTGGCACGGTTCAGGGAATCGAAGCAGTGATTGACGGCGTATCGTACGGTGCCATCAGCAAATTGGACGCCATTTATGAAGGCGCCATACCACAAATGATGGCTTAATGCAAAAATCGAATACCTGGCAGGTTGACGATTAAAACCCCAAAACCTCATCCCAACTCAGGGTGTAATTCTCTCTGGTGTCGAAAGTTATGACCTGGGTTTGCACGCCATTTCGGGTCATTACAAAATTAATGGTGATATCAGGGTCGCCAATGAGTTCATCTATTTCTCTGATGGCCGGTATTTCATCACCTGCTTCATCAAGCATGGCAATCAACATGAGGATGGAGTTGGATGAGAAAAATGATACGAAAAAATCCCTGCTCATAACATCCACAGGCGCACTGGCCGATATTTTTACCTGAATTGTGCTTTCGTCATGATAGGTTAGAAGCATAAATTCCTGGGCAGTAAATCTGCCTTCCTTAATGCTGACAATATCCTGCCTCATTTTGGCTTGAATATCCTGTTGCCCCATTGCTAAAGGAGCCGTCAGCGATAACAAAATGGACAGAACTAAAAATGAAATGATGGTTCTCATGTTTGTGTTTTT
>DATIKH010000088.1:0-12901 GCA_035477775.1 Bacteroidales bacterium
AGCAACAAAGAAGAGGTGTTCAAGGCTGTTATCGAAGAAGAGATCGACATGGTTGTAAAAACCATGCGCGACTTTATTGAATCGCCAATTCCTGCCGATGAAAAACTCAGGATGTACATGCACCTGCGGATGGATGCCGTAAAGCGACTCACGGTTTATTACGATGCCATAAGGCGCGACCTGATTGAAAACCTTGCGGTTATCGAAAAAATAAGGAAGCGGTATGATGAGATGGAAACAGGCATGATAAAACAAATGCTTGATGAAGGAAACCAGCAAAACATTTTTGAAGTTCCCGACACCGAAATGGTTGCTGCAGCTATAGTACTGGCCATTAAAGGTTTTGAACTTCCGTTTATTTTAGGTACAAATCAATTCGATCACGATCGTTTGATCGACCCCCTTATCAGGTTGTTTTACAGAGGAATTATTAAAGGTTAAATAATTTTTTTATGAGAAAGTTTGCTTCGTTTATTCTGAAAATCCGCTATGTGGTTCTGGTACTGGTTGCTGTGATTACCCTGGTGCTGGGCTATTTCGTGAAAGACATTCAGGTAAACCCTGATGTAATTGGGTATCATCCGGCCGGCGACAGGGCTGCTGCACTATTTACTGAAATTGGAAGGGAATTTGGGGGCAACGATATGATCATCGTAGGGATTGAGGGCGAAGATGTTTTCACTTACGAAATGCTCAATCTGGTAAGGTCGGTTACCGACAGCATGCGTACCGTAAAGGGCATAAGCAGCGTTACCAGCCTCACCAATGTGTTGCACATTAGAAGCAGCGAATATGGCATAGAGATCGGACGGCTGGTTGACGAGTTTAACATTCCATCTGAACCAGCTGCATTGGAGGAATTGCGGCAATATGCACTATCGGAGAGAATGTACCGTGGCACGCTTGTATCTGAAGATGCTACGGCAACCCTGGTCATAGGAAGGGTACTCGATGGCACGGAGCAAAACGTAATTGTTGATGAGGTAAAGAGCAAACTCGAAGGGCTTGGGTCCGGACATGTGTTTTACTTTGGTGGAATGCCGGTAATTCTGAGGGAGTTGAGCAGCGTGATTGTTGGAGACTTGCTCTTTATAGGCCCGTTAGCGTTTCTACTTATATGCTTGGTTCTTTGGTTTGGTTTCAGAAATCCGCAGGGAATTGTCCTTCCTCTGCTTACCGTTGCTATTGCCATTGTTTGGACCATGGGATTGATGAGCCTGCTGGGCTATGAACTGACACTTCTTACCAATTTAATCCCGGTTATCCTGCTGGCAGTCGGCAGCGCCTATGCCATACACGTAGTAAACCGGTTCAACCGCGAATTTTTCGAATCGCCTGAGGGAGCATTAGAAAGAGCCATGACAAGCATTTTGCTTCCGGTCATTTTGGCTTCAGTAACCACCATGTTTGGGTTTCTTTCATTTATCGCCGGCTCTTATCTTACAATGATCATAGAGTTTGGGTTGTTTACCGTTATTGGAATCATTTTTTCGCTTGTTCTCACTTTAACCTTTATCCCAGCCCTGCTATCCATATTTGTTCAAAAGGGTTGGGTGCGCAAGCCAAAAAAAATACAGGGCAGAGTGATTGATAGCATCACTGCAGCAATTACTACATGGGTTATGGTCCACCCAAAAAAGCTCATTGCTGTTTGGGTAGTAATGATTTTGATCAGTTTATATGGAATTACTCTCATAGAGCGCAGGGTTGATTTAATGGACTATTTCAGGCAGGAAAACATTGTAAAGAAAAGCGAACAATTGCTCCGGGATAAATTTACCGGAAGTATGCCTCTTTATGTGAAGGTGAGCGGCGATATTCAAAGTCCTGAAGGACTACGTCTGATGGAGAGAACCCAGGAATTTATGGAGCAGTTCGATTATATCCCTTACAGCCAGTCGGTTGCCGATCTCGTAAAACAAATGAACGATGCCATGGGCGAAGGAGAGCGGATACCCGACAACCGTGCAATGATAGAGCAACTCTGGTTTTTGCTCGATGGGCAGGAAATCATGTCGCAACTTGTGAACTTCGAGCTTACCGAAGGCCTTGTAATAGGCCATGTTTCGTCGATCGACTTTCAGGTGCTACGTGAGATAGAGGAGAATTTCTCGGAGTTTGCCTTAAACAATTCAGATGAAAACTTTACAGTAGATGTAACAGGGGTTCCTATCTTTTTTCGCAGGCTCGACGACAGCATCATTCAAAGCCAGACCTATAGCCTGCTGATTGCCATGGCCTTGATTATTCTGGTTATTAGCCTTTTGCAGCGGTCGTTCTTAAAAGGTATTATCAGTGCCATTCCGATAGCTATTACCGTTCTTGTTCTTTTCGGAATCATGGGGCTAACAGGCGTACCGCTCGATATAGCCACGGTGCTTTGCGGGAGCGTAACCATCGGCATCGGTATTGACTATGCCATCCATTATATGTCGCAGGTCGGATTATCGCTCCGAAGCGGCAAGAACCTCAACGACAGCATTACAAGCAGCATTGGCATCACCGGTAAGGCAATACTTATTAATATGGTTTCGGTGAGCCTGGGGTTTGCCGTGCTGTTATTTTCAAATCTGGTACCCATGCAGCGTTTCGGGTTTCTCATTGCCCTTACTATGATTACTTCGGCCATGGCAAGCCTTACTTTGTTGCCATTGCTGCTGAGGGCAACAGGAATGACATTCCGGAATGGTTCCGCAAATGAAAACTAAGCCGAATTTTGATCACTTTTAAAATTTCAACTCAAATGAAAAAAGCCTGTTTCTTCACTTTTATGCCACTTTTGGCATTCTTTGTCCTCCTTCCTTCAACTACAGCCCAAACTGCCGCTGAAATTCTTCAGCGCATGGATCAGGTGCTATTTCAGCCGGGCGATCAGACAAGTAACACCCGTATGGTATTGACCGACCGCAACGGCAATGAACGCATCCGTGAGGCAACAATATGGCAGAAAGGCTCGGAAAAACGCCTGTTCAGGTTCACCAGCCCTGCATCCGAGGCTGGTATTGCATTCCTTTCCCTGCCCAACGACATGATGTATCTTTACCTTCCTGCCTTTGGAAGGGAGCGCCGGATTGCCGCCCACCTCAAAAACCAGAATTTTGCCGGAACTGATTTCACCTACGAAGACCTTGAAGTAAGGAAATACACCGAAACATATTCCGGCCGCATTTTGCGTACTGAAGACAACCTTATAGTATTGGAACTTACACCCCTTCCGGGAATCAGAAGCGACTATTCACGTACAGTGGCAACCATTAACCGTGAAACCTTCCTTCCCCAAAAAACCGAAGCCTTCGACCGTGGTGGAAACCTAGCAAAAAGCGCCACCTACACTTGGGCTCGTCAGGGAAATTTCTGGTACCCACAGGAAATACACATGAGCGATCACAGGAGGGGTTCGAGCACCCGCATGACCATGCGCGATGTGAGATTTAACACCAACCTGAGCGACAATATATTTACGGTGAGAAACCTGACAAGTTTTTAATTTCGGCAAGATGCAATTGACAGAGAAAAAATCCAATCCGGACTTTTAAAAAATTACAGGTTATGAAAATTATATGCACTTTGCTCCTTTTGTTTTTCTCCCTGGTGGGGTTTGGCCAAAACCCGGTCAGATTTAGCGGCGAATTGCTTTCCGATCACCGCCTTTTCACCCAAAACAATCAAAACTGGGCTTGGAATGAAAACCGCCTTGATCTGAATCTTGAGCATCGGGGCGACCGGCTGAGGTTCAGAGGAAATGTATGGCTAAGGCATTTGGGCCCTCCGGAAGTCATGGATTTGCAGGGTCTTTATTCGCGCGACAAGATCAACCCCTGGAACCTGAACATCAGGGAGGCGTTTTTCGAAGTTCGTGGATTCCTTTCAGACAATGTAGACCTGAAGTTAGGCAGGCAACTGATTAGCTGGGGAACTGCCGATTATTTCAACCCTACAAGCATGCTCAACCCTTTCGACCTAGAAGATGCCCTCGACTTCGGGCGAAGGAATGGCTCATTTGCTCTGAACCTGACGTGGTTTTTAAATTCTGACTGGTCGTTGCAGGGGGTTTACATTCCTTTTTTCAGTCCGGGAAACTTGCCTCTGGGGGCATTCGCCGGAGTTTTCGATGCCCGTTTCGAATTGCCTGAAGGTTTACAGTTGGGCCGCTTTGAAACCTCTGTTGAATTACCTGCTCACAATCTTACCGAAGGCGCTACCCTAGGTTTCAGATTGAAAGGTCTGGTGGGACAAACCGATATTTCACTGAGCTACATTTATGGCCGCGAATTCCTTCCCTTTGCCCACCGGGCAATAATCAGGCCTGCAGGAGAAGTTACAATTCCAGGTCTTGTAGATTTGGAAACAAATTTGTTCTTCCCACGATTTCACATGGCCGGAATCGACATGGCCGGAACTATTGGGAATGTTGGCGTATGGGCTGAAGCCGGATTATTTTTCCCCGAAAGGGAAATAAAGCTGACCAACGATTTTAGCGCACTACAAGGATTACCTTTAGGAACTTTAACAGCTGACAGCCTGCTTATGGAAAAAAAGCCATACCCAAGATTTGTCGTTGGTGCTGACTATACTTTTGGTAACGGAACTTACATGAACATTCAGTACCTGCACGGTTTCATGCACGAACGCGGCCAAGGCAACCAAAATGATTATCTGATTGTGGCAATCGAAAGAAACCTATGGGGCGACCAGGTGCTTTTAAGGCCTGTTGCAGGAGGTTTTGTAATTGAAGCCTGGCAAAACATCAACGAAAATTTTGCATTTTTTTACACGCCAAGCATCTCTTTCAGAGGCATCGACAACCTCGAAATCAATCTTGGAGCATTTATTTTTGCCGGACGCGGGCAGAGTATTTTTGCCGGTTTCAAGGAAATGGACATGATTACGGCAAGTGCAAGAGTGAGTTTCTGAAACTAAGAGAGCCCCTTTTCTTGCGAAGCGGGGCTCTCTTTTCAAACAATCCAACCAAACCAATCAAACACAAACCAATTATTTAATAACTATCTCATCAACAAATATATAGGCATCATTACCTGCACCAAGATGCCACTGGGGAATTACTCCAAAATTGGTTGCTTTTACTTTTACAAAACGCGCGCGCCTGTTTACCGGAGCACTAAGTTCTCTTAACACCGGAGTAAAATCGTCGTTTGCAACGGTGTTTAAGATTCGGGCAACCCGATTGAAGTTTTCACCATCGCTGCTTATATAATAGCTGACTTCCGTAGGCATCCAGATCCAGGCGCGGATATCCTGAACAAAACCAGCCCCAATAGACTGGATTTGCTGCACGCTCCCGAGATCGACAACAGCTTCGAAATCGGTTCCCTGATAGCCGTGCCATCCGCCCAGCCTCCAGTTAATACCTCCGCGAAGGCCGTCAATCAAAGCTTCTGCCCCACCTGCATGGTAGTTTGGATGCCATTCGGTAAGAACCTCAACCGACCTGTCGATGTTAATTTTTACGAAAGAAGCTGACGCAGGGAAACTGTACCCCACCCCTTCCTGGTAGGCTATGGCAGTAACGGTAACAGTAGTGTCGAGGGTAATCGGCCCTGTGTATTTCGATGAATTGCGTGAGGGAATGGTACCGTCGAGCGTGTAGAAAATTTCCTGACCCTGAATGATTGAGCCCATTTCGACCTGAATGGAATCCCTTATTCTTGCTTCTCCCGAAATAAAAAATGGAACCGGAGTAATGCGTTCATCTTTAATGTCGGTAACAGGAATATGCTCATCAGCCGATCCCCAGTTTTTGTTTGGTCTGCGTCCCATTTCAAAATGAAGGTGGCCGCCATTCATAATGTCTTGATGGGTAATGAAAGAATAGGGGTGATCAACTCCATTTAATGTTGCTGATTGAATGTAATATCTCCTGGAAGAAACTCTGTCGGCTGTAATTTTAAATACTTTTCCGTCTTCAAGGGTTATTTCCATTTCTTCGAACCAGGGTGTTCCGATCACGTATTCGGGCACACCGGGAGCTACCGGATAAAATCCCATAGCGCTCATAATGAGCCAAGCCGACATTTGTCCGCAATCTTCATTACCCGGAAGTCCATCAGGTTGATTGGAATACAACTCATCCATAATTTGCCTTACACGTTGCTGCGTTTTCCAGGGCTGGTTGAGGAAATTGTACAGGTATGCCACATGGTGGCTGGGTTCGTTGCCATGAGCATACTGCCCAATCATACCAGTAATGTCTTTCATATCGCGGCCTGTAACGACACTTGAAGTAGTAAACAATTGGTCAATTTTGGCTGCAAGTTGTTCTTTACCACCGTGCAAGGTGTACAACCCGGTCATATCGTGGGGCACATAAAAACTGTATTGCCACGAATTGGCTTCGGTGAAGTGCCAGTCAACAGTATAAGGATCGAAAGGTGTAAGCCAGTTTCCGTTAAGTTTTGGGCGCATGAACCCGGTTGTGGGATCGAAAATATTTTTGTAAAACTGTGCCCGGCGAATATATTCCCTGTAAACATCATCCCTGCCCATGGCTTTGGCCATTTGGGCTATACACCAGTCGTTATAGGCATATTCAAGGGTTTTCGACACCGACTCATGAAACCTGTCCCCAGGAATGTATCCATATTTGCGGTAATACTGCAAACCGAAATGGTCTTGCATGGCGCTATTTTTCATTGCTTCGAGGGCCAGCTCGTAGTCAAAATCCCGCAGGCCTTTTACAAAAGCATCTGCAATAACCGACACCGAATGGTATCCGATCATGGTGTAGGTTTCGTTGGCTGCAAGTTCCCATACTGGCAGAAGTCCTCGCTGCTTGTACATATTGAGCATCACCCGGATCCAATTATTGCTGCGTTCCGGCTCAAGGATGGTCATCAGCGGATGCCATGTCCGATAGGTGTCCCACAGGGAGAAGATGGTGTAATTGTCAAAACCTTCGGCCACATGCACCTTGCGATCCATGCCACGGTAGCGGCGGTCAACGTCCATAAAGGTGTTTGGCTGAAGATAAGAACGGTATAAGGCAGTGTAGAAAACTTCCTTCTGTTCTCTGGTGCCTCCCCTGACACGTACCCTGCTTAAAACTTCGTTCCAGGTGTCGAATGCCTGTTGTCTGACCTGATCGAACCCCCAACCCGGTAACTCAGATTGCATGTTTTTGTAGGCGCCATCTGCATCAACTGCCGAAAGCGAAACTTTTACCTCAACCGGCTCCCCGGCTGTTACATCAAAACCCACATAAGCTTTGACATTCAATCCGTTAGCTTTTAGCAATCCGGGATGAACGCTGTCGTTCAGGGCAATTCCTTTCCTTGTGAACGGTTTCGAAAACTCCATGTGGAAGTATAATATCTGGTCGTTGGCCCAACTTGTTGACCTTCTATGTCCCCTTATTTCAGTATCACTGATGATCTCAATCCACGAATCGGTTACCCTGTCGCGATGCTGCAGATCTATCAGAAGAAATGCCTCCGAACCTTCGGGGAATGTGTAGCGGTGATATCCTACCCTTGTTGTAGCGGTTAATTCGGCCAGAACGCCCAGGTCGTGCAGATAAACGCTATAAAATCCCGCGTTGGCGTGTTCATTTTCTTTTTTGAAAGCAGAGCGGTATTCTTCATTAAAAAACCGTGGCTCTCCTATACCAGGCATTACGAGAATGTCGCCGTAATCGCTTACTCCCGTGCCGCTGAGTGCTGTGTGGGCAAATCCGAGAATCAGGCTGTCGGAATAATGGTATCCAGATGCGCCGTTCCAACCATGAATGCGTGTCTGAGGGCTAAGCTGAACCTTTCCGAATGGAAGCGTGGCACCGGGGTAAACATGGCCATTCCAATCGGTTCCGATAAACGGATTAACATAAGCTGCCGGTTCCAGCAACTCAACTGGCCGTCGGCATGAGCCAACAAAAAATAACAAAACAATACCGCAAAAAACCGCTAAACCCGTTTTCGCGAGAATGATTGCTTTCAGATTTTTCATCAATAGGTAGTTTTAAAGTTTAAGTTTTAAAGGTTTGTATTTAATGAGTTTAATTTTTGCTGATTCACGCATTTTTTGGTCTTACCGACGACTCACGTATTATTATTTCTACAGGCAATTTAATCGAATTTTCGGTTGCAGGAATTGGGCTGCCTTCTATTTGCCGCATCAACAAGTCGAATGCCGTCTCGCTGATGCGCTCTATGGGCTGGGCAATAACCGAAACCGATGGATATGTAAGTCGAAAATAGCTCACATCATCAAAACCAATTAAGGCTACCTGCTTTGGTACTTCAACAGATAGCTTACGCAGGTTATTCAGGCACTCAGCAGTCAAATTGTTGTTGAGTGTAAAAATGGCCTCCGGCAGGTTGCCTGCCTGATACAGGTTCTGAATTCTCTCTTTGATTGATGTTTCTATGTCTTTGAAAGGGGCTAAAATAAGCCATTCCTTGGGGATAGATATTCCACCTTCAAGCAGGGCTTCCTGAAACCCCCTGCTCCGGTCGCTGATAGTCGAAATATGACCGGGAGTAATTGCGATCAAGGCAATTTTCCTGAAACCCTGCTGAAGCAGGTGGCGGGCAGCAAGCCTGGCGCCTCCGAAATTGTCAACCGAAACACTTGCCGACCTGAGGTTTTCGAATGTACGGTCAATCAAAACATGAGCTACGTTTTCCTCCAAAAGTTTTTCAAAAAATTCGGGGCTGTCCTGCGAAGAGGAAATGATCAGGCCGTCGAGTTTGCGATCGCGCAACAAGCGAATTTGTTCTTTCTCCTTCTCAATCTTTTCTTCGGTGCTGCATACCACTACCGTGTATCCATGACTCCAGGCCAAGTCCTCCAGATTACGGGCCATGCGCGAATAAAACCTGTTCGAAATATCCGAAACAATAAGTCCAATGGTGTTGGTTTTTCCGGTACGAAACCCGCGGGCAAGCATATTGGGTTTGTAATTTAACTCACGAACCTTCTGTCTGACCCGTTTTTGAGTTTCCTCACTTATACCGTGCTTGTCGGCTTTGTCGTTGAGTACAAGCGACACTAATGTTTTTGATACGCCAAGGCTTTGAGCGATGTCTTCGATGGATATTTTCTTTGCCATAAGAAAAAGTAGATTACAAAATTATAAAACTAAACCGATTTAGTCAAAAAAACACAAAATATTCTTTCAATTTTGTGCGAAGCTATGAATTTTATATAAGGTTGGTTTCAAACTGTTGAAATAAAACACTTTAAATATTCTATTCAAAATAATGCTTACTAGTAGAAAAAAATCAGGCATCGTTTTAGATTTATTGTAAAGTTTTTGAGCAGACTCCAAGACCAATTAAAGGATTCTGCAGGTTTATTTCCAATCTTTAGGTTTTGACCAGGCAATTTAGTACCCTTTTGAAAACTGATAAACATATGCTCGAAGTGTTCTTAAATTCAATACTTTAAGCGATTATGAATTTTTTGTTAATAGTGGTCGGAATTTGAAAAATTATTTTAATTTTGTATTGGTCGAATTTTTTGTAATATTAACCTCCCTGAATTTTCCCTTAAAATGAAGAAATTTAAATTGCTACTTGCATTGATTTTTTTGAGTATGTTGTTGGTAGCAACAGCATGTAAGGAAGATGAACTAATAACTCCACCTGTTTCGGAAATTACCACAATCGAAAACATTGTAATTAAAAACAATGCCGCTGAACTAACCCGACGTTTGAGCCGGAGGAATGTAGTGGTGGAAATGATCCCGGAATACTTACCTGAAAACAACCTCAAATCAACTGCCGAAGTTAAGGACTTACGCAGCAATTTTGTTTTTAAACTAAAAGCAGAAGTAGATCCTCCTGAACATGAAGGCAGAACCCTCATGGCTACCCATGTATTTATTGATGAACACTTCGCATTTGTAACCTACAATATCAGAGGTGAGGAATTTGGAGGCGCCCTTGAGATATTTGATGTAAGGGATCTAGACAATCCTCAGATTCTATCGCAGGTCATTTTTCCCGAATCCGACATCAATTCTGTACATTACGATAAAGGAAAAGTTTACCTTGTAGGAGCAACCAGCAATGTGGAGGAATTAGGGTTTAAAGATCCTGCAAGTTTTAAGGTTTTGAGTGTAAACCCAAACATGCAAATACTGAGTTTGGACACTATTATAGATGTTCCATCTTTTTCTGCAAATGGGATTTACGTCAGCAAAGATCGAATTTATATTACCAGTGGAGATACCGGCGGGCTTACCATTTTGGACAAGGATTACAAATTGGTTCGAAGTGAGAGCATTCCAGATGCGCGTTCGGTTACTGCCAATGATGATTTTGTATATGTACTATCCGGCCAACCCGGAACCCTTAGTGTTTTTAATAAAACCAACTCTCAATTCTTAAACACCACTCAGATTGGAGGTGCAAATACGCCACACTCAAAGTCTGAGATATCCGCAACGGATGAGTATCTTTTTGCTGCCCTTAATGAGGAGGGGTTGCGAATGGTTAACCTGAATACCACCCCAAGAACCATCAGGCAACAAATCCCAAGGCCGGAAACACCACCCGGAGATATTGATGCAAATCATGTAACCAACAGCGTTTCGTTCAATCACCCGCTTTTGTTTATTGGTAACGGGCATTCAGGTGTTTCCGTAGGAGAACTTGTTTCAAAGCAAAATGATCAGATTGTATTAAAGGGCCAAATGGTTTTTGAAGACAAGACCTCGACAAATTTTGTCCAATCACGCGGCAATGTCGTGTTTGTTGCCTCAGGTTTAGGTGGGCTCAAAATATTATCGATAAGTATTGACGAAGGCGTACCTCCGGATGTCAAGCCCACCGAGCCCTGCCCAACGCTTCTCACAGCCATTAGAAATATGTTCCCTGAAAGCCAGAATGCCAGAAACAATTGGCCAAAACTTTTTAAGGAAGATGTAACCCTGAATGTTACAACTGCGGAAGAAACAAATGTTTACGTAACATTTGTATGGGAAGATGCAGGATGGAGAAATTCTTTCGGTTATTATGCCTATCCAGCAAACGATCCACCAAGAAATATCCAGGAACTCAAAAGGCATATGGTATTCCCTAACGTGTCAGGTGTTGGTGAAGGTGGAGGCTTGGAGCCCGGCGACTTGGTTCAATTAGGCAAAGGGCCTTTCCCTGCAAACACCGTTATTGGATTCTTTCTTGTTGCTCAGGGTTGGGCTAATGGTCAGATAGTTAAAGGCATCTACACTCATTACACCAACATCAATTTCAACCCAAACAAAAACCAACAACATTTATTATTTATTGAATCCGGATGCCAGGATCTTGTTTTAACATTCGAAGACATCCAACTTCCGGGAGGCGATAGGGATTTCAATGATATAATACTTGTTATCAAAGACAACCCCAATGAACTGCCCAATACCCGTTTCAACACTGAAAACATAATTAGGCTCAATTAAGAATACATAAGCGCAGGAAACAATCCCTGTAACTTTATAAAACCCGGCTGTCACAAAAATCTGAGACAGCCGGTTTTTTAATGCATCCTTGCGTATGTACGATAAATACTTCCCAGCCGCGAGAATAGCCTGGCTGATGAATTTGGACAAACTGAAAACAGATTAAGGAAAGTTTCTTATATAAGGACTAATCCAATCCCGGTGTGCGGTGGATTAGTCCTTATTTCCGACATTTAATATACAACTATCTCATCCACAAATAGCCATGCAGGAAGGCCTTCGCCGCTGTGGCCGGGCGGGCAAACCCCCTGATTCCTGGCGGTTACCCTTACAAACCTGACGTTCTCGAAAGGCTTATCGGTTCGATAAATGACCACGCTTCGCTCCATACTGTATATATCGTGTTCATTGGTAATCTGTTCTAAAAGCTGAAAATTTTCACCATCGGTCGATACTTCAAACTTTACCCATTGTGGAACGAAGATCCAGGTACCATAAGCATGCAATGCGCTTATTTCCATCCCGTTTATATCAGTTACTTGACCAAGATCGACAGTGGCAACCAGATCGTTTCCACGAAAACCTTGCCAATTGCCATCAAGATGACTCCTTGAACCCCTGATGGCATTTACCAAGCTCAATGGGCCCTGGGCATCCCAGCGCGGACTATTGGGGTATTTCAGTTGCACATTTGCTGCAAACGCCTGATGAATCACATAGGTTCTGTTCAGTAGTTGCTCCATAGATTCACCGTTCACAAACACGGCGGCCTTTACAGTTGTAGTGCCGGTTATTTCCAAAGGCTCGGTATAAACCGGAGAATTGGCAACGGGTACAGTGCCATCGGTAGTAAATCGTATCTCCGGCTCAAGAACTTCGGTTCCGAGGGAAATCCTAAGACTTCTATTCTCAGGTAATAATTCTGCAGCAGCCCTGACCTGAAATGCACTTCTGGAATAATTGATTCCCAACCGTGCGTACCTTGCGTACTGAGCTTTCATTCGCCGTGAAAAATCGCCCCAGTTGCGGTGGGTAACGGGCGACCATACAACTTCGGCAAGGGCAGCCAACCGCGGAAAAACCATGTATTCCACATGTTCGGTATTTGGCATGAATTCAGTCCACACATTGGCCTGTGCGCCAAGGATTAATTTTCCTTGCTCAGGGGTGAGTACTGCAGGAATTGGCTCATAGGAATAAACGTTGGCAAGGGTACTGAAACCTCCTATTGCCAATGGTTCCAGTTCGGGATCGCCCTGATAATGGTCGAAATACAGATGGCTTCCCGGGGTCATCACGGCATTGTGCCCCTGTTGAGCTGCCTGAATTCCACCTGCTTCGCCACGCCACGACATGACCGTGGCATTCGGGGCAAGTCCGCCATACAATATTTCGTCCCAACCAATAAGCCTGCGGCCGTGTGCATTCAGAAACCGTTCCATACGCGCAATAAAATAGCTCTGCAACTCCTGAACATTGGCCAGGCCCTCGTCGCGCATT
>DATIKH010000089.1:0-40440 GCA_035477775.1 Bacteroidales bacterium
ATATTGTAATCGAGGCGTCCCGGATTTCCGCAAAGAAAAAAGTAATAAGGTTCCAATCCGTATTTGTTTTGCCAGAGAAGTTGCAAATCGTATGTATCGAATGGATCAGTCCTTCTGCCTGCCAACACCCAAATCCTTTCGACTACTTCATCAAACTCATGCCTGTACATTGATCTGAAGGAGGCGCCAAGACCCCGGACGAAGCTTCTTCCGCGATAGGCATAGGCCACATCAATATCGTATGTTGGAATAAATGTAAAACAGGTCGTCCGGAAGGCTAAGGAGGGAAAAAAATGTTGCAGCGTTTTTTTAAGCTGAAATGCATAGTGATTGACCAAAGGAACTTCGAGGAACCCGTTGCGAAATGCAAAACTAGATTCGGCACTAAATCGGCCGTGTTGGTCTTTCCCGCCCGGCAGATATTCTTCATAACGGCTCACAAGATAAAACGTGGCGGCAAAAACATCGTACCCTAAGGCGCATGTTGTATTGCCATTCGGAAACACCATAGGCAATGTGGATCTGAAGTCCACTTCTGGTTCAAACGGCTCTATGGTCGTTTTTTCAAGAAACCCGCTGCTATAAACAAAAACGCCTGACGGGGAAACCGGTTTTTGTGCATATTGCATTTTTGCACCATCACAATCCTCATAGAGCTTTTGGTTGGAAGTTAACTCAACTTTTAAACCAAGCAATTCTTCCAGGAGAAGGTTGCTGGCATACTTCAACCTGTTTGAGATCTTTGGGCAAAACAAAAGAAGTAGTTCCGGCCTTTTTTCCATCTCTTTTAAAGCATTCCGTTGTCGGCAAAGCTGAAATATTCGTTGTTGCCAATAATCAGATGGTCGATAACCTGAAGATCGAGAAATGAGCCTGCCTCCTTGCATTTCCGGGTAATTTTCTTATCGCCTTCACTGGGAACCAAAGCACCGCTTGGGTGGTTGTGGCAAAGAATTACTGAAGAAGCATTGTCGTCGAGTGCCAGTTTAAATATCTTTTTGGGGTCGGCCACGGTGCCTTCTACTCCGCCTTCGCTGATGCACAGGGTTCTTTTTACCTTATTGGACCTGCTCAGGGTAATTATCCAGAATTCCTCATAAGTTAAATAGCCTAAAATGGGCTGCATGATCTCAAATGCATCGCGGCTTGAAGTTACCGTTTTCCGAAGCAGTACCTCGCTTTTCTGCCTGCGTTTACCCAACTCAATAGCGGCAATGATGGTGATTGCCTTGGCCTGCCCAATACCCTTAAACTTCAATAATTCAGGAATTCCGAGCCGCGACAGCTCGACCACATTGTTCGATACACTTGCCAGAATACGCTTGGCCAGTTCAACTGCCGACTCCGATTGCGAACCGGAACCCATGATAATGGCAAGTAATTCCGATTCAGAAAGAGCATCTGGGCCTTTTAAAAACAACTTTTCACGAGGCCGGTCTTCTTCTGCCCAATCTTTTATACTTTTCTTTTGATCCGCACTACGGTAATCTTTCATGGGGCAAAGAATTGTTCCAAAAAAATAAGGGTGGCTATTAGAAACAAATTCTTTAAAAGAACCTGGTAAAAGCGCTCAATGATTTACATTTTTTGAATCACTATTCGAAAGTACGAAAAAATGATTACAACTTGCCAGGCAAAAAAACCTGCTGATTTCACCTTGCTGAAACCATTTAATCTGCAACGAGAAAAGGTTGGGGGAAAATCAGTCTTTTAACCTTATCCAGGGAAAATAAAAAACCCTTCTGCTTAGAAGGGTCTGGTGTTGTAGCCCGTAGGGGAATCGAACCCCTGTTACAAGAATGAAAACCTTGCGTCCTAACCCCTAGACGAACGGGCCTAATTAATTTCCTGATAAGTGGGAATTTCTATATCCCCGCCTATTTCCAGGGCAATACTCAGGCAAGCTTACTCACGTGCTTCATGAGGCTCGATTTGATGTTCGCTGCCTTGTTGCTGTGTATCACTTTGCGTTTCGCAAGTTTATCGATCAACGAAATTACCCTGGGAAGTTTCTCGGCAGCTTCCTGCTTGCTGGACAGGTTTCTTAACATTCTTACCGCGTTGCGGGTAGTTTTCGCATAATACCTGTTCCTGAGCCTTTTTGCGTTGTTGGAACGGATTCTTTTTTGGGCCGATTTATGATTAGCCATAATAAGCTGAATATTTCTAAATAAAAAACGTTACTTTGTAGCCCGTAGGGGAATCGAACCCCTGTTACAAGAATGAAAACCTTGCGTCCTAACCCCTAGACGAACGGGCCGTGGTTTGTCCGAAAAAGGAGTGCAAATTTAAATCAAATTTGCAATATTGCAATAGGCTGTTTTAAATTTCTTCAAATTTTATTTCCGGCAATTATTCAAAACCCCCTAAGGCACGAATAGTTAGGCTTCGAAAGCAGAAAGGCGGATACTATTTTAACTGCAAATTTTAAAAAACACATAACAAATCCTTTTCAAGTACGTTTTATTGGAGCATTTTGGTCTTATTTTTGATGTAAAGCACGCGTTGAATTTAGTTTTTGCGAATACCCTTTTGGGCCGGCAATTTTTCTTAAGTTAAGGCATCATATTGTTAATACTAGAAATTCAAACTCTAAATCAGGCAGTTTGCTTTTTAAAATATTACTCACATTTACGTTTTTGAATTTTTTTCGACTTAATGTGTTATAAGCTCAAATCATTTTCCTTATATTTGTATGCTCCATTATTTTGGAATCACGTCCAGCGAAAAAGTGACAAAAAAAATCAACTGAAATCTGGTAACTCAATTTAATATCTAAAAACTATGAGAAAAATCAACTTCAAAATTTTAGGGATAGCTTTGCTTGCTGCAGCAGTACTTGGTAGCTGCGGGGTAGGCAGGATGGTTCAGGACTATGGAACCCATATCGGGTACGCGCCGGCAGTAAATCCGCTGGAAAACCATGGGGGTAAAGTAGCCGCCAACATAAAGGGTAGCATCAGCGAGGGATATTTTCACCGCAGGGCTGTATTGGAGGTTACTCCTGTTCTGAAGTTCGAAGGGCAAGAATTGGTTCTCCCAACAGTAACACTTCGCGGATCGCGTACTAATGTTGCTGGAACAATGATAAACAGGGACGCTGCTGGCACTTTCGATCTGAATAACGTAATCGGGTTCAAGCCCGAAATGCTTGTTTCGGAGTTGGTTGTCCGCGCCAGAGTTTATCGTGAAGGTCGCGAAGCCCGCGCAACAATACTTCCCGAAAGGAAAGTTGCTGATGGAATTGTTAATACCGGCCAAAAGGTTGATGCCGCCGAACTTCGTGTTGCCATCATGCCCGACAGGTACGAGAAAGAGACCATCCATACAGAAAAGGCAAACCTGTACTTTGCTTACATGAGGCACGACATCAATCCACGCCTTGCACTAAACCGCGATGCGGAAGCCCTTGCAAAGATTGAAAACCTTCGTGCACTGATCAGGAAAGGCTGGAAAATAAAATCAATTGAAGTAAACGGCTGGGCATCGCCAGAAGGTGAAACTGCTTTCAACGACAAGCTGGCTCAAAACCGTTCTGTCTCTGGCGAAAGATTCCTAACCGATTTGTTCACAAGACTGGAAAAGGAAGCACAAACTACCTTTACAAGGCCTGCGTTCACTGTTGCAGCTAAAGGAGAGGATTTCGATGGTTTCATGACAGTGCTTAATGCAAGCAACATTGCTCAGCGCGATGCTATTGTCAATGCGATTAATGTATCGGTTAATCCGGCTCAAAGGGAGAGAAACATCAAAGCTCTGACTGTGGCTTATGCTGAGGTAGAAAATTTGCTTGCTCCTTTGCGCAGGGCAGAGTTTAAAATCAGTGTTTTTGAACCCAAAAAGACTGACAGCGAACTACTGAGTCTGGCAACAACAAAACCATCTGAACTTAACCGCGAGGAATTGTTGTATGCTGCTACACTAACCGAAGACCTCAAAATCAAACTGGCGATTTACAAAGCCGGACAAGGGCTTTTCCCAAATTGCACAAGAGTATTCAATAACGCAGCTGCAATAAACATTATGCTTGGCAATATTGATGCAGCCGCTGCCGATCTGGAAAAAGCCAATCAGCTTTCACCAAACAATGCAAACGTTCAGAACAATATGGGTGTAGTAGCCATTCATAAGGGCGATCTGGAAACTGGCCGCCGCCTGGTTACAGCCGCTGGCCTTTTCCCCGACAACCTTGGAATTATCCATTTAAAAGAAGGCAACTATCCTGCTGCTGTTTCGGCACTTGCTGCCAGAACCTGCACCTACAATTTGGCGTTGAGCCAATTGATGGCTGGCAACCAGCAGGCAGCTATGGCCACCTTGCAGTGCGCGCCTCAGACTCCAAAGGTTCTCTACCTGAAAGCCATTATCGGAGCCCGTCGCAACGACACTACGATTCTGTACGACAACCTGAGAAAAGCTGTTGCCGCTGATTCCAAGCTAAAAGGAAAAGCTGCTGCCGATCGTGAGTTTGTCCGTTTCCACGGCACCCCCGAGTTCCAGGCAATCGTAAGATAGTTTATCAAACCTCATAAAAAAAGCCGGCGCAGTGCCGGCTTTTTTTTTAACTTAATTCGATTAGGGTTATTCCCTTTGGATAATCCTGATCGATTGCTTCAATTATTTTTTGGTAATCGTTGTTGCTGGATACAAAGTCGAGTTTGTTGATATCGAGCATCAGGATACGCAACTGGGGCTGTTGTTTTAAATAGTCGAGATAGCTTACCTGAATTTTATCGAGGTACTCATCTGGAATCTGCTGTTCGAATTCTCGCCCCCTGGCCTTGATGTTTTGCTGCAGCCTTGGTGTTTGAACAAACAGGTGAATCAGCAAATCGGGTCGGGGCAGATTGGCGTTCATAATATTGAAAAGCGTAAAAAATAACTGGTACTCGTCGGGGTTAAGGGTTTTGCGGGCAAAAATCAGGGACTTGTTCAGGAAGTAATCTGAAATAGTAAAATTGGAAAACAGCTCCTGGTGGGCCAATTCACGTTTAAGCTGCTGGTATCTTTCGGCTAAAAACGACAACTCCAGAGGGAAAGCATATTTTTCAGGATTTTCATAGAATTTGGCCAGGAAAGGGTTGCCTTCAAATTGTTCGAGAATAAGTTTTCCATTGAACTGGTGGGCTATTTTCGTGGCAAGTGTGGTTTTGCCGGCACCAATATTTCCTTCAACGGCTAAATAATTATATCGCATATTAAACAGATTAACTAAGGTTTTCAGAAATTGATTTTACGATGGAAGCGTCGGTGCAGACTTCAAGCAACTGGCCGATGGTTTTTCCCAATCCGGGATGAACATATTCCCAGGCCACTTCAGCTAGAGGAACAAGCGCAAAGCGGCGTAAGGGAAATCTGGGGTGTGGTATTTCAAGGCTCTCTGTCTTCATTATCAAGTTGTTGAACAACAATATATCAATATCAACGGTTCGCGAATCAATTTTTCCGAAGGTCCTCTGCCTTCCAAGTGCCGACTCAATCATCAGGAGTTTCTTCAAGAGCGATTCCGGATCCAGCCATGTTTCCACTTCGACCACCTGATTCAGAAAAAAATCTGTTGATTCGAATCCCCAGGGTGCACTTTTGTAAATCTGGCTCGAACGAACTATATTTCCTGCACTTTCAGAAATCAAATTCCGGGCAATGCCAATGGTTTCCAAAACATTGCCCAGGTTTCCACCCAGCAATAGAAACGTTTTGTTTTTTCCTCGATCCATTATAGTTAAACTCCAGGCAAAATTCATTAAAATAATATTGAAAGCAAAACAAATTGCAGGCTTTACAAGCCAGCAAGTGAAAATAAAATGTTTAAATTTATACTGAATTTTAAATGAGATAAAAACCTCAAGTTCCAGCTACCTATCCGACATGTCGGGCAAAATTCTTCCATAAACTTTAAAAATCTTTCCGGATGAAACAGTTTTTCAAATTTATGTTTGCCTCCATGGTGGGGGTCTTTTTGGTTTTTGTAATCATGTTCTTTCTCCTGATGGGTGTGCTGGCTTCGGTAGCCGCTTTAGCCCAAAGGCAAGAAGTAACAATAAAACCAAATACGGTATTACATCTGAAGCTTAACGAACAAATCGTTGACCGAAGCGAGGAAAATCCCTTTGAGGATTTCAATTTTGGAGGAGTTCAGGGAATTTCTACATTAGGGCTTAACGACATTTTAAATAACATTCGAAAGGCACAAAAAGATCCCAACATAGCAGGTATATTCCTTGATTTAAGCACGGTGCAGGCTGGTTGGGCTACACTGGATGAAATAAAGGCAGCCCTGGATACCTTCAGAACTTCAGGAAAATTTATTGTTGCCTACAGTGAAACAATGATGCAAAGGGCCTATTTCTTAGCTGCCAGCGCCGACAAGATATACCTCAATCCTGCAGGAATGATCGATTTCAGGGGGCTGAACACCCAATTGGTTTTCTTCAAAAATCTGCTCGACAACCTGGGCATAGAACCACAGGTAATTCGTCACGGGAGATTTAAGAGCGCTGCCGAACCGTTCTTTCTTGAGCGTATGAGTCCCGAGAACCGTGAGCAGATTTCTTCGTATGTAAACTCCATCTGGGGCGAAGTTCTTGAAGATATTTCAATTAACAGAGGGCTTAGCACAGAGCATCTGAACCAGGTGGCTGATGGGTTTTTTACCCGCAATCCTGCACTGGCAATGGAGTGGCAAATGATTGACGGGATTAAACATCGCGACGAGGTTCTTGACGAGTTGGCTGGCAGGCTCGGAATTGAAGATGCGAATGAAATTGAATTCGTATCGTTTGAAAACTATCGCAGGGTAGCAGCCCCACCGCAAATTCCGCGAAGCCGGAACAAAATTGCAGTTGTATATGGTACAGGGGCTATTGTTTCGGGCAAAGGTACCGGCCAGCAGATGGGTTCTGATCGAATTGCTGCTGCGATACGTGAGGCCAGACTCGACACTGCCGTTAAAGCCATCGTGTTTCGGGTAAACTCTCCAGGAGGGAGCGCCCTTGCTTCAGAAGTCATCCACAGGGAGGTAAAGCTGGCCAGCCAGGTAAAACCGGTAATTGTTTCGATGGGCGATGTGGCCGGATCAGGTGGTTATTATGTGGCAGCCCATGCTTCGATGATTGTTGCCAATCCATCGACAATCACCGGGTCAATCGGGGTATTCGGTCTGATTCCCAATATGCAAAACTTCTTCAACAGGGAGTTGGGAATAACTTTCGACAACGTAAAAACCAACCGCTATTCCGATCTAATGACCATTAACCGACCCCTGACCGCTTCCGAAAGAAGGCTGATCCAGGAAGAGGTGGAGCGGATTTACGATACGTTTGTTGGGCATGTGGCTGATGGCCGCGAAATGAGGGTTTCGCTGGTCGATAGTCTTGGGCAAGGAAGGGTTTACAGCGGAGAGCAAGCAAAACACCTTGGCCTGATTGATAAAATTGGCGGTTTGAATGTTGCGATTGAGCAGGCAGCAGCAAAGGCAAACCTTGCCGATTTTCGAATTGTAGAGTTGCCAGCCCAACGGGATTTTTTCACCATGCTTACCGAAGGGTTTGCCACCATGCAGGAAGCAGCGTTGCGCAACAAGCTGGGCAGCGCTTACCATTACTACAGGCAGGTTAGAACGGTGGGCGAAATAAGTGGATTCCTTACCCGCATGCCTTACGATGTAGTTATTGATTAGAATGCACACCAGAAGAATTTTTTTGGTCCTTGCATTTATTGTTTCGGCGAATTACAGTCCTTGAAAAAAAGATTGATTTTTTAAGAAAATTTGGCTAATTGAGAGGGGTCTGCAGGCATCAGAGGTGTTGGCCGAACAAGGTTTTATTTTATCTTTATAGGGTCAAACTTGTAATAAAGTCAATCCTACACGATAAATTACTAAACCAAACACCCTATGGAAAAGAAAAGCAGACGGCATTTTTTGCAGACCCTGTCTTTTGTACCGGGTTTGGCAATGTTTCCGGCTTTGCTCACAAGGGGAATGAAAAATGAAGCGATGGCTACACCTGCTGCCTTTGAGCCTTCCTATGTGCGTCTTCACCACAACGGGGAGTTAAGGGCCCGTGGTGAACTACTTTGGGAGCAAATGCGCCAGTGTACCCTATGCCCGCGAATGTGCAAAAAAAACAGGCTACGTGGACAGCGGGGCGATTGCAGGGCAAACTCAGACCTCGAAATTTCTTCGGCATTTCCGCATTTCGGCGAAGAACCTGAATTGGTGGGCAGAAGAGGCTCAGGTGCCATATTTTTCACAAACTGCCCGCTACATTGTGTGTTTTGCATCAATTACGAAGTGAGTCAGTTGGGCCATGGCCGCACCTATACCATTAATGAGTTGGCCAATATGATGCTTTTGCTTCAACGGCAAGGGTGTCACAACATCAACCTGGTTACCCCAACACATTATATTGCCCATATTCTGCTGGCGCTCGATAATGCTGCCGGTCGGGGATTAAGGCTTCCTATGGTTTACAATACCTGCAGTTGGAAAAATCTGGAACAGGTTCAATTTCTCGATGGGGTGGTAGATGTTTATCTTCCAGACTTCAAGTATGCCGATGCCAATACGGCCAACAGATTATCGCCTGGCGCAATATGCTACCCCGAAGTTGCCAAAAAAGCAATACTGGAAATGCACCGTCAGGTGGGCGTGGCAAGACCAGATAGCGCTACAGGGCTTATAAACAGGGGCGTTATGATACGGCACTTAGTCATGCCAAACAATGTTTCGCGTACGGATTTGATAATGCAATGGATTGCTGCCAATTTACCCAGGGATACTTACGTTAATCTCATGTCGCAGTACACCCCCATGTTCCGGGCAGGCGAATTCCCCGAAATTGCACGTCGCATTACCCGCACCGAGTACCAGAATGCGGTAAACGCTGCCAGGCGTGCCGGACTTACCAATATAAAACTCCAAATGAGATAGAGTATCTTTCAGCTCAGTCTTTTTTCAAACTTCCAAAGCAGGTTATTGCCGCTTTGGAAGTTTGTTTTTTAACAGCATTGATACCTATTTACTTCTTTGCTTTAACCAAAAGGAGTAAGGCTTACTTACGCTCCAGGTATTGAGCGATAAAAAGCCTTAAAGATGAAAAGGATATTGAAAGGCGCTGGATAAGAACTAAAAAAAGCAAGAGATGGCACGGTAATCCACCTCCTGCTTTAACCACCAAAACAAAACAACATTAACCATAAAAAACCAAAACCACTCAAAACTCACAGAAGCTGGCTTTGTTTTTTTCAGCACACTAAATTAATTCTTTTTTTTGTTTGAATGGCTTTTTTATGTTTTTTTCACAAAAAACAGTGCTTGATTTAAAACCTCTTAATAGTTTTAAGCGAGAAGTCATTGCGCGTTTTAGGATAACCAACAGGTTGCTCAAATCAACCCTTTCACAAGAATTCGGGGTTCGAGCATGTCGTGCATTGCATACTTTACGCCTTCTCTCCCCAATCCGCTGTCTTTTACTCCTCCGTAAGGCATGTGGTCGGTTCGAAAAATAGTGCTGTCGTTGTGAATTACACCGCCTGTCTCAAGATGCTGAAATGCAAAATCGAGTTCGTCTATTTGATTGGTGAAGACTGCAGCCTGAAGGCCAAAGCGACTGAGGTTAACCATATCGACGGCCTCTGAAAATTTGTCAAATGGACTTATGGTAACAACAGGGCCAAAAACCTCCTCATCGAAAACCTTCATGCCCGGTTGTGCATTTACAATGACGGTGGGCTGTACAAAGTTTCCGGTTCTTTTGCCACCGCAAAGCACACGGGCTCCTGCCGAATGGGCTTCTTCAATCCATTGCTCCACTCTGGTGGCATTTTCCAGGTCAATCATTGAAGTAATCTGGGTATCTGGCGATAGTGGATCTCCGTAGCGAAGCGATTTAGCTCCCTCGGCAAACTTCCTGGTAAATTCTTCAAAATGCCTTTGGTGAACGAAAATCCGCTGTGCATGGATGCAAACCTGACCCTGATATGCAAAGCCACCAACAAGGCTACGGTTCAGAGCGTTTTCCAGATTGGCTGAAGCGGCAATGATAGTTCCGGCATTTCCGCCCAACTCCAGAACGACCTTTTTCTTTCCGGCTGCCTGTTTCATTTTCCACCCAACTTCAGGCGAACCTGTAAAGGTAAGCAGTTTGAAACGCTCATCGGTTACAAGGCGGTTGCCCGTGTTGCGGTCCATCGGAAGGATGGAAACGGCCCCTTTGGGAAGAGCAGTCTCATCCAAAATTTTGGCAAGCTCCAGGGTTGAAAGCGGGGTGGACGATGCAGGTTTCAGGATGATGGGGCAACCAGCTGCCAGAGCAGGAGCTATCTTATGAACAGCAAGATTTAGGGGAAAGTTAAAAGGACTAATTCCTGCTATGGGGCCAATGGGGAAATATTTAACCAGGCCTTCGCGGCCCTTGGTATCAGTTGTCCAGTCGAGTTGGAGGTATTCTGCCGGAAGCCGTTTTGCTTCATCGGCTGCCACCTTAAAAGTTTGGACAGCTCTACGAACCTCACTCAAAGCATACCGCCAGGGCTTGGCAGCCTCACGGGCAATGATTGATGCAAAAACATCTTCGCGCTGTGCAATTTTTTGGGCAACTTCCGATAAAATAGTACTTTTTTCGAACGATGAAAGGGCCTTCGTAACTGAAAAAGCCCTGAGAGCTGCTAATACAGCCAACTCAAGTTCATTCTCTCCTGCCAGCCAGGTACGGCCAAATACCGTTTCCCTATAAGGATTTACTACAGGCAACTCACGATCGGTTGTAATGAATTCACCGCCGCAGAAAATCGGGAAAGAGTCCATAAACCAGCTAAAATCTTTACCAGTTCAACCCTTGATGAAACGGGGATCGGGGGAAGAACCCACCATGAAGCGGGCTAAAAGGATTAAAACCCTGCTGAACATTTATTTGAGCACCGAAACTAAAGTTGGGACTTATCCGGTAGTCGAAACCAACCATGGCACCGCGTGGATTCAAGTTGAAGGCCTGTGGATTCATTTGGGGTTGAAACATTTGCATGTTGTTACGCTCTACCCAGCCTGCCCCGGAAATGGATAGCCTTTCGTTGACATGATATGTGCCTGCAGCATAAAACGTTGCGCTGAACATGTTTGGCTGAGCGGCCATAAATTGCCCTTCTGAGGCTCCCATTCCAAATGTGGGTATTCCAAAATGACCTGAAAACTGACTGCCCGAAAAAACACTACCAACTACCAAACTAAATCTTTGGTTTGGATTGAATTGAAACCGGGGGGAAACTGTTTGGGAAAAAACCGACCCGGCGCCAAATCCGGTCATAACGGAGGTGCCCAGCTCCAGACCAAAATGGGGCCTCCACCCGCCTTGCCAGGGAGAATTGCTCTGGGTGAATAAATTTGACTGGGCTTCAAGAGTCAAACTCCAGGTGAGCACCAGTATGAAAAAAGAAACCCGAATTATGCTTAGAACTTTCATTTGCCTGAATGTTAAGTTTTTAAACAATCTACACGGATAAAAACCTTTCAATTACTATCGGTAAAGAAACACAAATGTAAGATTTTAAACGGAGTTTTTCAACCCTTTTGAAAAGTGCAGGAATCACAAAAATTCATAAAAGGCAACGAATTTGGTTTTAGTCTGATAAAATAAAAATCCCGAGCTTTCTTAAATTCGAAATAACCTTAACATAAAAAGCCTAATTTTATGCAAAAGCATTTCCTGATCTTTTTTGATTTTTATTAAACATTCAAATCAGTAGGGAAATATAGAAAAAGATAGGTCCAGGTGCATTCCGAGGTCTATTGAGCGAATACTTTTGGAGAGATTTCCAACATGGCATGGTTTTAAGGTATGGGGTTGAAAAAGAAGTACAAAACAGGCCTGGTCCTGAGCGGTGGAGGCACAAGAGGATTTGCCCATCTGGGTGCTCTCAAAGCGCTGCACGAAAACAATATTGAGCCGGATATCATTGCAGGGGTAAGTGCTGGAAGCATTGTTGGAGCATTGTATGCCGACGGCAAAGAAGCAGAGCAATCGTTGCGGGCGCTAACAAGCAAAACCCTTTTTAGGTTTTTACGGCCGATGCTCCCAAGAAACGGATTGGTAAAAATGACCGGATTTGAAAAAACATTAAAACAAACTTTGTCGGCCAAAACCTTCGAAGACCTGAAAATCCCCCTTTTGGTTTATGCCGTCAACATTAACACTGCTGAACTTACCCAATTCGACAGCGGCGATTTGGTTTCTGCAGTGATGGCTTCTTCTTCGATTCCGGTGATTTTTCCACCCGTGAAAATAGGCGAACAGTATTTTCTTGATGGAGGCATTATTAATAACTTTCCGGTAGAGACCATTCGCGAACAATGCCAGACCGTAATTGGTATCAATGTTAACCCCATAGGCGACCTGAGAAACATCAACAGCATCAAAGCTGTTGCGGAGAGGAGTTTTCATATTTTTATCCGAAATCAGGCCGTCAGCAAGGAGAGCATGTGCGATATATATATTGAACCCACAAATCTGGATCAATTTGGATTGCTTGATGTGTCGAAAGCGCGCGAAATTTTTGAAAAAGGCTATATGGAAACCCTGAGCGTTTTGAAACGAATGAATGCATAGGCCATCGGGAGGTTTTCAAATCCAGCTATCTTTGCAACATTATCATTCAAAAGATGCAACATCAGTTGGTTGTTTACAATTCGCTTTCGCGAAAAAAAGAGTTGTTTAAGCCCTTTAGTCCGCCTTTTGCAGGCATGTATGTTTGCGGCCCAACGGTTTATGGCGATGCCCACCTCGGCCATGCCCGTCCGGCCATAACCTTCGATCTGGTTTTAAGATACCTCCAGCATTTGGGTTACAAAGTAAGGTACGTGCGAAATATTACCGATGTGGGGCATCTTGAAAATGACTCCGACCATGGAGAAGATAAAATCGGGAAAAAAGCCCGCATTGAGCAACTTGAGCCTATGGAGGTGGTTCAGTTTTTTACCGACCGGTATCATCAGGATATGGATTTGCTCAATGTGAAGCGGCCAAGTATAGAACCCCGGGCATCGGGGCATATCATCGAACAAATCGAAATGGTGAAAACCATTCTTGAGAATGGATTTGCCTACGTGGTAAACGGCTCGGTCTATTTCGATGTACATCAATACCATAAAAGTCGCTCATACGGCAGGCTAAGTGGCAGGATTCTTGAAGACCTCATTGCCGGAAACCGCGTTCTGGAAGCCCAGGATGAAAAACGCCATGCAGAAGACTTTGCTTTGTGGAAAAAGGCCGGAGAAGGGCACATCATGAGGTGGCCTTCGCCATGGGGTGAGGGTTTTCCAGGTTGGCACATCGAGTGCTCGGCGATGAGCTCAAAATACCTTGGCGAAGTTTTTGACATCCACGGAGGTGGCATGGACCTGCTGTTCCCACACCACGAGTGCGAAATAGCCCAGAGCAATGCTGCCACCGGCAAAGATGCGGTAAGATATTGGATGCACAACAACATGATAACCATCAACGGCCAAAAGATGGGTAAGTCGCTGGGTAATTTTATAACCTTGCGCGAATTTTTCGAAGGCAACCACCCTTCACTTGACCAGCCATACAGCCCCATGTCAATCAGGTTCTTTATTTTACAGGCCCATTACCGAAGCACCCTCGATTTTAGCAATGAGGCCTTGCAGGCTTCGGATAAAGGCCTGAAGCGCCTTTTGGAGGCTTATGAAACTCTTCAGAACCTTCAACCAGCCGAAAAATCGACCGTTGAAACACAACATGTTGAAAAAAAATGCTACGAAGCTCTTAACGACGACTTCAACAGCCCTCTGGCTATTGCTGCGCTTTTCGATGCGGTAAAGACCATCAATTCGGTAAAGGACAAGAAAGAATCCCTTGACAAGGCCGGCATAAGCCACCTTAAAGCAACCTTCGATACTTTCCTGATCGACATCCTTGGTTTGAAGGGCGAATCGGCCTCCGAAAGCAAGAAGTTTCACGATCTGGTTGGATCGCTCATGCAAATGGTACTCGAGTTAAGGCAGAATGCACGCCAAAACAAAGACTGGCAAACGTCCGACAAAATCCGCAACGAACTTTCCAGGCTTAAAATAGAGGTTAAAGACGGTAAAGATGGGGCAACCTGGAGCTTACAATAATAAGATGAATGATTTTCCAATTTCTAACGGCCTTATCTTTTGCCAAAAAAACTTCTTCTATAATCTTTAGGAAATCCATCAGGCCGGGAGCACATAAAGGAAAATGGAAAAAAAGTGGCAAATCGCTCCACCCAAAACAAAAAGGTGCCAGATCACATGATTAAAACGGTTTTTCTGGCGCAGATAAAAAATTATGCCCAGACTGTAGCATAGCCCTCCGGCAAGCAGCAACCAAAGTCCTCCTTCGGGCACGTACTCCAACAGAGGTCTGATGGCAATCAAAATCAACCACCCCATAGCCAGGTAAATCATGCTGCCAACAAAGCGCATACGGTGTGTGTAGAAAAAGAGTTTAAACACTACCCCGGCAATCGCCAATCCCCAGATAACCCCAAAGATAGACCATCCCCACCCGCCCCGCATCGAAACAAGGGTAAATGGCGTGTATGTCCCAGCTATCAGAATAAAAATGGAGCAATGGTCGAATATGTTCAGATAGTTTTTTAGGCGCTTGTTTTGAATGCTATGGTAGAGGGTAGAAGCAGTGAACATCAGAATAAGGCTGAAGCCATACACCGAAAAACTTACAATTTTCCAGGCGTCGGGCTCCCTGATGCTGGCAAAGACAACCAGCAAAACCAAAGCAGCAATACTCAGAAGCACCCCTACCCCGTGTGTAATACTGTTCAAAATTTCGTGCAGATAAAGCACCCACCTTCTTCGCTCCATAGCTTTTTTTAAAAAAAATTGCACCGCAAAAGTACTGTTTAATAAGGTTAGAAAATGAAGCGCATATCAGCTACCGTGCAAGTTTCTCTTGAGTGATTCATTACAATAGGACAGAATTAAACGACATTATTTTTAAAAAATTTTGTCAATGCACCTGTCAGACATGTCAACTAATTGAAAATAGCAGTACTTTTACCCAGCATTCATTTTTTAATCAAACCAATCACAATGAACATTTTCGTAGGAAGCCTTCCTTTTCGTTTGGAAGAATCGGAATTAAGGGAACTATTTGAGGAGTATGGCGAAGTCAACTCAGCAAAAATTATTACAGACAAACTAACCGGTCGCAGCAAGGGCTTTGGTTTTGTTGAAATGCCCGATGATGAAGAGGCTCAGCAAGCTATTGAAGGATTGAACGGCACTGAATTTAAAGGCCGCACCATCGTGGTGAACAAGTCGGAAGAGAGAAAAGACCGTGGAGAGCGCAGAGGTGGATTTGGCGGTGGACAAGGCCGCGGTGGTTACCAGGGTGGAAACCGCAAATCTTACTAAATTTATTGCTTATTGCTGCTTTGAGAAAATTTAAGGAAGGTTTTTAGAAAAATATCTCTTCTTAACACTCCAGGCGCGCAACTCCAAATGAATTCCCGGGGCACAACCCCGGGATTTTTTGCTATTCCAAGGAGAATGATCCTTAATGAACGTCAAGAAAAGATCGCAAGGAACACTATGGAAAAAAAATAGAGACCTTTGCGAAATCCTTTGCGCCCCTTGCGGTTAAAAACCTATTTTTCTCTTTTATAGTTATCTTTTCAGGGGCTATATTGCACATAATGAGATACGACAAAAACAATCGGGGAACCTCTACTTTAATTTTTTCCGGAGGTTAATTTTGGCCGGGTACCAAAAACCGGTCGCCATGAACATCCCGTATCAGGCGAAGCCACCAGTCAGGATAGCCAGGATGAATCACAATAGGATACTTACCCCATTGGTTGGTCAAAAATTGGCCGTTCTCCTCTTTCTTAATGTTGCCATCGATAAATTTTACCATCAGAAACCGGAATAGGTCCTGCCAACGCTGCACGGTATAATTGCCCATTTTAACCGAAAAGTCGGTAAGGAAATCTTTGGCCAGTTCGGGGTCTTGTCTATAGAGCTCGAGTGCAGCCTTGTCAACTGCGGGAACATATTTCATGAACTTGCCTTCGAGTTCGTCCTGCACCCTTCTGATATCGTTTATTTTGAGGCTGTAACGCAGATAGGCGAAATGGGCCACCTTGTTGAAAACCCAGAATGCAGCATCGTCAGAATATTCCAGAATATGTCCGTTGCCCACCGCATACGATTCGGGAACCCGGCGCATTCCGGCATACATCGGAACATATACGGTAAGGTTGGCATCATCGACTCCAAACCAAAGAACCCCGCCAATCGGATCGGGCAGGTGCCTCCTTGATTGAGATATCCAGGAAAAGCCGGTTTGCTGGGTAGCCGTAGTTCTTTCGTGAAAATATTGTTTCCCATCTACTTCCCAGGTTAAGGGGCGCCAACGGTATGGTTTTCCAAAAGGACCACCGCCGATATCCAAGGTCATATCATATTCGGTTCCCTGCAGGTAGTCGCGTTTAAAGCTGATCAGGTCTTGCACCGACAATTTGCGGTCGGGTTTGATGTAAAGCGGCAATCGGTTTGCCAAATCATACCCCATGGCCCGGGGCGTATATTGAATCATTTCACTGTTCACCTTGTTGAACATACTCCATACCCTTGCTTCGCAAAAGCGGGCGGCCTCGAAATCGAGGGGAGCATAAACATCAGAAAAACTGAATTCGGAATCTTTGCCGGTGAAATATCCAGCCTGCCTTGCAAAACTGATCACATCGTGCGAATAGATAACCCGCACATCGGGATGGTGCAACCTATCAAACTCCTTATTGGTTATGGAGGTGCGTCCGTCGGCCAAAGGGAAGGTAGTTATGCGGGCATGGTTGGCGTGTGCCGAAATATATCCGTCGGGTATGCGAATGGCTACCCACACAGCTCCTTTATTGGCGTTGAAGTATTGCCCTGTGCGACGGTCGAACTGCTGCCTGGTTCCCTTGCCAATCATTTCAAGAATCCAAACCTCGTATGGGTCGGCTATGGAAAAGGACTGTCCGTAGCTGTAATAGCCATACTTTTCAACCAATTCAGAAAAAACCTTTATGGCATCACGCGCTGTTGGCGCCCACTGCAATGCAACAAACATGAGCGATGAATAATCGATCATTCCGGTGGTATCGAAAAGTTCCGGGCGCCCGCCAAAGGTGCTTTCGCCAATGGCAACCTGTTTTTCATTCATATATCCTACCACGGTTAATGTATTCTCAGGCTGAGGAATCTTTGCAAGCGGTTTGTGGCTACCCCTGTAGAAAGCCTGAAAATAGGCGCCGGGCTTCTGGGGGCCACCCTGAAAATAATACAACTCCCCAAAGCGAATGTGCGAGTCGGCAGCATAACTGATCATGGCCGATCCGTCAACTGAGGCTCCCGGGGTTACCAGATAGCTGGTACAGGAAATTGAATGTTTTACCAATAAACTTAAGCAAAGAAAAAACGAGAAAGCTATTAATCGATTCATGTCCGAAATATTAAAGAATTGTAAAATTAAACAAAGGACTATAGTTTTTGTTAATTTAGCGACCCAAAAGGCATTGATTTGACCATGCAGAACCGCAAGTTATTAAGAATCAGCATTTTTTTAATCATTTTGCTGGTACTTGGTTTGTTCTACAACCAGGCTGCCAACTGGCACTTCCATTTGCTGGGCAACGGAACAATCATTGAGCATGCCCACCCGTTTAATGACGAAAACCGGTCGGAATCACCCTTTCCAAACCATACCCACACCGCCATGGAATACAACTTCCTGGCACAATTCTCAAATGTCCTAGTTTTACTGGTATTTGCCCTTTTCTTGTTGCTGCTATTAAGCAGGGGCTTTATAAGCTATTTCTCTTCTTATTCCCTCTATCTTACACAGGCGCCTGACCTATCAGGACGCTTATTGCGTGCTCCCCCCCACTCTGTTTAGCGGCCTTCCGCAAAATTTTTTCCAATTCCAAGTGATGGTATAATCCTGCTTAAATGTCGGATTACGGTTTATTGCATTTGGTATTAATTCACTTTTTCTAAACTTTTTACTCTTTTTAAATGAAAACAATCCTTTTATTAATAATCACTCTGTTTATATTTCCATCTTTTTTAATGGCCGAGACGGAAGAAATGCGACCGGCCACCGATGCCAATATTTTCGGGCATATTTTGGATGAAACCACAGGGGAGCACATTCCCTTTATCAATATCCTTGTTGAAGGAACCCGTATTGGAACCATTACCGACGCCACAGGCCATTATAAGCTAACGAACCTGCCGGTTGGTCAGCACATTTTGATTGTAGCGGGCATGGGGTTTGAAACTACCCGTCAGGCGGTTACCGTAGAGGCCCGTCGCACCATACAGGTAGATATAAGTGTTGCATCCGTACCGATTCCTCTGGAAGAAATCGTTTTTACGGCTTCGCCCACAGCCAGTGGATTCAACTATCAGCCAAACAAGGTTTTTATTGGTGAGAAATTGCAACGAAGGAGCGAGGCCTCTTTTGGGGAAATGCTCGACGGTGAACCTGGTGTGGCCATGCGAAGCCTCGGCTCCGCCCCTTCACGCCCGGTAATCAGAGGTCTTGATGGCGACCGAATCCTGGTTTTACAAAATGGCGAGCGGTTGGGCGACATTTCAGAAACCTCAGCCGACCATTCAATTACGCTTGACCCTTTGGCTGCCAGTCGTATCGAAGTAGTTCGTGGCCCGGCATCCTTATTGTATGGTTCAAGCGCCCTTGGCGGAGTTATAAATTTGATGACCACCGATATACCTGACGATGTAACCTCCGGAACCAGTGGAGTGTTTTCACTTCAGGGAGCCACCATGAACGAGATGGGGGCCGGCTTCGGACGGATTACGCACGCTAACGATCATTGGGCTACTTCGGCAAGATTTTCGTATCGCCAATCAGGTAACATTATGACCCCGACCGGAGTTCTTCCCGGAACCAGTATGACCAATTTCGATGGGGCTCTCGGGTTCGGTTTTAACCGCGAAAACAGTCTTGGAGGCATTAGTGCATCTATAACCGGCCAGACCTTTGGCCTGCCGGTAGCTTTGGACGAACCAGGCAAACAAAAAGAAATTCAAATTCAACGGCAGGCACTTCATGGCAGGTGGGCCTTTCGAGGCGAAGGGTTTTTCGACCGTAGCCTTATACGGTTCAATGCTGCGCGTATGCACCAGGATGAGGTAGAAACCGAAACTGAGGCCGGGATTACGGAAACAATGATACCGCTCAATTTTACCAAATATACCCTAAGTGGCACCACCATCTTACAGCATAGGCCAACAGGGATTTTCGACCGTGGGGCATTGGGCATGAATGTGTATGCCCACCACAAAGAAGTAGGAGGCGTTGAAGCCTTTACACCCGGGGAGCGACGCTTGGCATTAGGATTTTTTACCTTTCAGGAAGTCCCCCTTACCCATATTTTCAGGCTGCAAGGTGGAATACGCGTTGACTTTCAACACACAAGCGCAATCGCAAGCGATTTGTTCCCATTGGCCGACCAATCGAGGAATGCAATAAACTTCTCAGGATCGGTGGGCATAAACTACCGCCCGTTTCCGGGCTGGGAAGCCGGAGCACAGTTCGCCCGTTCCCACCGAAACCCAACCATTACTGAACTTTTCGCCAACGGACCTCACATGGGAGCAGGAAAGTTCGAGATTGGAGACCCCAATCTTCGCGATGAAATTGGGCAAGGTGGCGACATATTCATCAGCTACAACCGAAATGGAATACAGGCAGAAGTAGCGGCTTTCGTAAATCATTTCCAAAATTTCATTATTTTCTCTCCCACCGGAACAGTTGATGCGGCATCAGGATTCCCGGTGTTTCGCTATACGGGCGATGAAGCACGACTTTACGGGGGTGAAGCCAATTTTAACTGGAATGTTGCCGGCGGCCTGAACATTGGATTGGGCGCAGATTTCGTAAGAGGGCAGCGCATCGGCAACGGCAGGGAAAACCTACCGTTCATTCCACCAATTCGCTATCGCACCAGCATGGAATATGATTTTGGAAGGGTTTGGCTGGGCGCTTCTTTGAGTGTCGCCTCTTCTCAAAACTTTGTTGCCCCCGAAGAAACTGTCACGCAGGGACATACTTTGCTGGGAGCCACTGCAGGCTATAGACTCAATGCAGCAGGCAGGCATGTTATCATTCTAAGGGCTGATAATTTGTTGAACACCAAATACCTCGATCACCTGTCCAGGATCGAAAATCGCAACCTGCTGATGCCCGGCAGAAATTTCAATATATCGTACAGATGGTTTTTTTAAACGGTACTTTGGCACAAAGTTTGTTCTTAAAGTGCAGTAGAATTTTAACGATATAAGCTTCCCTTCATTTGTTTTGGTTTGTTTGAAAACCGCCTCTGTTAATACCAGAAGGCGGTTTTTTATTTGTAACAGCTAAACACAATTCACCTTGGAGAACTATTCACAATAGAATCCAATTGGTCATGTTTTAAAATGGTTTGCTCCATGTATTTGCGGACCGATGGCAACTTTGAGATTAACGATTCGGTAGGTAAATGGCTTCCTTTTTATTACCAACGGTTGCGTAAAATTTATTTTAAAGAATTAACTGAGTACCTTTAACCTGTCGTTGGAAAAACTGTCAAAAGTGTTCAATAATAACGATGATTGACCACCCGTTGCCAAGGATAAGTAAACCCTTGAAAGGTTGGCCGATTCATATGTTCATTATAAATCATTTCATAAAAACTATATTCACTAATCTAATCCAGATAAAATGAGAAAGATTGTCTTGTTTTTCATTATTGGAATGTTTCTTCAGGGCGCTGTTGCCATGAACGACGCGCGCCTTATCCGTTTTCCGCATATCAGCGGCGACTTGATAGCATTTGTATTTGCCGGCGATATTTGGACTGTCCCTGCTGCCGGAGGCGATGCCCGGCGCCTTACTTCGCACAATGGGCTGGAACTTTTCCCAAAAATCTCGCCCGACGGTAAATGGATTGCTTTTTCGGCAGAATACAGCGGCACACGCCAGATTCACGTGATGCAAACCGATGGAGGCACCCCAAGACAACTTACGTTTTACAATGATGTAGGTCCGATGCCGCAAAGGGGCGGCTTCGATCATGTCGCACTGGGGTGGACTTCCGATAGCAAGCGCATCCTGTTTCGCGCCAACCGCACCGAATATGGCGACCGGATGAGCCGTTACTTTCTGATCAATGTGGAAGGGGGATTCGAAGAAGAATTGCCAATCCCATTCGGAGGCTTCGGCGTGCTGTCGCCCGACAACAGAAAAATGGCCTTTACGTGGCCCGACCGCGAATTCCGCACCTGGAAGCGCTACAAAGGAGGCCGTGCCTCCAATATTTGGATTTACGATTTGGAAAGAAATCACTCGGAACAAATTACCGACTGGTTGGGAACTGACCAGATACCCCATTGGTACGGCAACAAAATATTCTTTGCTTCAGACCGCGACCTGCGTTTGAATATTTACAGTTTTGACCTGAAAACCAGGGAGACAGCTCAGCTAACATTTCACAAAGATTTTGATGTGATGTGGCCCTCCGGCACAAACAACCAACTGGTTTACGAATCCGGGGGTCAGCTGTTCAGGCTCGACCTAGGTACAGGAACCAAGGAACGGGTAGTTGTAAACATTCATTTCGATCAGAGCAATACCCTGCCCTATTTCAAAAACGTGAAGGAACACATCCATAGCGTGGCCATATCGCCTTCAGGCAACCGGGTACTCATTGATGCCCGAGGTGATATCTTCTCGGTTCCTGCCGGCCCGGGTACCATTCATAACCTCACAAACACCCAGGGTGCAAGGGAAGTTTTCCCGATGTGGTCGCCCGATGGCAAATGGATTGCCTATTTTTCGGATCAGCCGGGGGAATATGAGGTTTTTCTCCTAGAAAATATCGAGGGGGCACAACCCCGCCAGGTAACAAGGGGCTCCAGGGGATGGAAGTACCAGCCTGAGTGGTCGCCCAACAGCAAATACCTGTTGTACTTCGATCGCAGCATGCGCCTTCAATTGTTAGACGTGGCCAGTGGGTTCGTAACGGTGGTTGACACACCCACTTTTGAAGAAATACGGAGTTTCGACTTCTCTCCTGATTCACGGTGGATCACTTACGTAAAAAGTGGCCCTAATGCACAGGGAGCCATTTGGGTTTTCAATATCGAAACTGGGCAAAGGACCCAACTTACAGACCATACTTTTAGCGACAGCAACCCGGTTTTCTCCAATTGCGGCCACTATATTTTCTTTACCTCGAACCGCGATTTCAATCTGACTTTCAGCAGTTTCGAGTTCAACTATTTGTACACCAATGCGGCTCGCATTTACGCCTTGGCACTAACTTCAAGAAGTCCCAGGTTGTTTGAACCAAAAGAAACCGTTGAGGGAACTGCACCTGAGGCTCAAACCGGTTCGCCGAAAGAGGTTCGTGTTGAAATTGAAGTCGAGGGAGCAGGCAATCGCATTATGGCTTTCCCACTCCCAGCCGGGAGCTACTGGGGCTTGCAGCCAGTAAAGGACGGCTTGGTTTATTTCAACAATGAGGGAATGCAACGGTTCAATATTAAGGAACAAAAGAATGAGACCATATTGCCCGGAGTAAGGTTTGGTATAGTATCGAACGATGAACGAAAAGTACTCTATGAGCACCGCGATGAGTATGGTGTGGTAAACCTGGCACCCAGCCAGAGGTCCACCGAAGGCAGGCTTGATCTGACTCATCTGACCATGCAAATCGACCCTCGACAAGAGTGGTATCAATTGTTCAATGACGGCTGGCGCATTTTCAGAGATTTCTTTTACGTTTCGAACCTACATAATGTTGATTGGGAGGGAATTCGCCGCCAATATGCTCAGTTGCTTCCCTACTTGAATCACCGGTTCGATTTGGACTTCATTTTTGGCGAGATGATTGGCGAATCTAACACCAGCCACGCCTATGTTGACTACGGTTACTGGGATCGTCCGGAACGGATTCAGGGCGGCCTTCTGGGCGCCCGACTTGCCCCCGACAGGCAGGCAAACCGTTTTAGGATCACCAAAATTTACCAGGGTGAAAACTGGAACCCCGACAGGCGCTCCCCGCTAACAGAACAAGGCATGGACATTCGCGAGGGCGACTATATCATTAGTATCGAAGGGTTTGATGTAACTCTGGATAAAAACCCGTATTTTTTTCTCCAGAACAGGGTTGACAAGGCAACCAGGATTACCGTAAATAGTAAACCAACCACGGTAGGTGCACGTACTTTTACCATACGGCCCATAGCCAGCGAGCAGGAACTGAAGTACCTTGACTGGGTAAACAGCCGGCGCGAAATGGTGCATCGCCTGTCGAACGGCCGCATAGGATACATTCATGTGCCGAACACTGCCCAGGATGGTAACCGTGAACTCCACCGTGGCATGTATGCCTATCACCACAAGGACGCCATGATTTTTGATGTTCGGTTCAACGGCGGAGGATTTATCCCCGACCGGATGACCGAATTGCTTACCAGGCAAACCCATGCCCTGTGGCATGTGGCAGGGTTGCAACCCATGCGGACCCCGCGGGTAGCTCACGACGGGCCGAAGGTCATGCTCATTAATCAATACTCATCATCAGGTGGAGATGCCTTCCCGCATTTTTTCAGGCAGGAAGAGCTGGGTACATTAATCGGTACACGCACCTGGGGCGGCCTGGTCGGTATGACCGGCAATGCACGCCTTGCCGACGGGGGATATATAGGCGTACCGCGATTTGGCATTTACAATCAGGATGGCGAGTGGATTATTGAGGGAATCGGAATTTACCCCGACATTGAGGTGGTTGACAAGCCGCATCTGGTAGCCCGCGGAAACGATCCCGCCCTTGAAAGAGCCGTAGAAGTTTTACTAAAAAAACTGGAAGAAAACCCTCCGGTGAGATGGCAGACGCCTGTAGATCCAGACCGTTCGCGATGGATTGAGGTGGAGATCAGGTAAGTGATATCAGGTTGTCAGGGTTGTCAGGGTTGTCAGGGTTGTCGATGTTGTCGATGTTGTCGATGTTGTCAGGGTTGTCAGGGTTGAAATTTCAACAACGACAACGCGAAGCTGACAACATTGACAACGCGAAGCAGACAACATTGACAACCTGTTTCTTACTTCTTCGCTTCAAAATGCTGTTCGAGCAGGCGGGCTACATACTTGCCTATGATGTCGAACTCAAGGTTTACCAAAGAACCTGCTTTGAAATCGCCAAAATTGGTGTTCTCGAATGTGTATGGGATGATGGCAACCGAAAACAGCCCGGGCTCCGAATCTACAACGGTAAGACTAACCCCGTTTACAGAGATTGAACCTTTCTCGACGGTGATGTTTCTTGGACCCCGGTCGTATTCAAAATAAAACTTCCAGCTTCCGTCGTATTCTTCAACCTTCACGCATACGGCCGTTTGGTCAACATGCCCCTGCACTATGTGGCCATCGAGCCGCCCGTCGATCTTCATGCAGCGTTCAAGATTCACCCTATATCCTTCGCGCCAGGAGCGCATGTTGGTTTTGTCGAGGGTTTCCTGAATGGCCGTAACCGTATATTGCTGCTTATCTTGGTCAACATGCACTGTGGTAAGACATACTCCATCGTGCGATACACTCTGGTCAACTTTTAATTCAAGCGCAATCGGGGTTTCCATGGTAAAATGAATATTGGAGCGGTCTTTTTCTATTTTAACCACCCTGGCAGTTGCCTCAACTATACCCGTAAACATGAGTTTATTGTTTTAAATGTTAATATTTTGAAGTGTTTAGAAATGACACAACAACCGAAACTCCGGAAAACAGACAATTTTTTACCTTGTATTTAAGAACCTCCAAACAACTAAGTGGTGGTGATTTCCGAATTCAAAGTTTTATCTTTCGTATGAGGAAACATTTCCTTCATGGATAGGCAGTTGACGAAAAAACCCTTCTTCGAGCGAAATGAAGGTTTCCGTTGCAGCCACTTCGGGAATTGTATGAATTTTTTCGACAATTACCTTTTTCAAATGCTCGTTGTTTTTGGTAAACACTTTTACCAAAAGAGAGTATTTGCCTGAAACATGATGACATTCAACAATTTCGGGAATTTTTCTGATGGCCATAAAAACCTGCTCATGGGTTGATGTACTCATCAGGTTTATCTGAATACCAATAAAAGCACAGGTAAAATACCCCAGTCCTTTGGGTTTGAGGCAAAACTGTGAACCATCAAGCACACCTGCGTCCATAAGTTTCTGTACGCGCTGATGAACAGCAGCTCCACTGATTCCGCAAGTCCTGGCTACTTCCAGAAACGGAATCCGTGCATTAACTGACAGAATCTCAAGGATTTTTTTATCCGTAGTATCAATAACAAAGCCTTTATCCATAACATTTCTTAAATTTATACGAATTGTTACAAATTTACGGTAATTTGCTTACAATTTGTAAGTTTAAAGCATTTTTTAGTTTTTTTTTTAAATATTTTTTGTGCAATTACAGAAAATTCAATACTTTTGCCATGCTAAAAAACCATTGCTTTAAACAAAAACCAGCCATGGAGCCTGAAAAAAAATTTGATCCTGCAAGCCGGATTCAAGACTTACTTCAGTTTGGAGAATTTGGGGATGTAAATCCATCCATAACCGATTCGGCCACATATACTTTTTTTGAGGCCAAGACCATGACTGATACTTTTTTAGGAGAGCAAGAAGGTTGTTTTTTGTATTCGCGCCATTGGAATCCTTCGAATAAATATCTGGCAGAAGCGCTTGCTTCCATGGAGGGTACTCCGGCAGCATGGATCACCAGCTCTGGAATGGCAGCAATTACCTGTACCATTCTGCAGCTTTGCAGTTCAGGATCGCACATTGTTTCGAGTATTACCACCTATGGAGGAACTTTTGCCTTCTTTGCCAACTATCTGAAAAAGTTCAACATCGAGGTTTCTTTCGTCGATATAACCGATCTTGAGCAAGTAGAAAAAGCCATACGGCCAAATACTGCCTTAGTTTACACCGAATCCGTGACCAACCCGTTGTTGCAGATTTCAGACCTGCCTGCGCTCTCGGGTATTTGTCGCAAACATGGTGTTGCCCTTGTTGTTGACAATACTTTCACCCCCATGCAGATTGCCCCTTACAAATTGGGGGCCGATGTGGTGGTTTACAGTATGACCAAGTTTATAAATGGCAAAAACGATTGTCTGGCAGGAGCCATTTGTGCCAGTGAGGAATTTATTGCCCAATTGGCCGACGTAAACACAGGAACGGCCATGCTGCTTGGCCCTGTGCTTGACCCGATGCGTTCGGCCAGCATACACAAAAATCTTCATACACTACATATACGTATGAAGCAGCACAGCCACAACGCCATGTTCCTTGCCTTGAAGATGCGCGATGCTGGCATAAAACTTTTTTACCCGGGTTTGCCAGAACACCCCCAGCATGAGTTGATGAAAAAAATCATGAATCCCGACTTTGGATTTGGAGGCATGATAGCCATCGACCTTGAAACAAGTGCCAAGGCTTCGAAACTCATGGAGTTGATGCAAAAAGAAGGCGTCGGGTACCTTGCCGTTAGTCTCGGCTATTTTAAAACCCTGTTCAGTAACTCTGGAAAGAGCACTTCAAGCGAGGTACCGGAGGATGTACAAAAAAGAATGGGCCTTTCTGAGGGTTTGATACGATTTTCAGTCGGACTTGATCACGACATTGAACGAACCTGGCAGAAAATGAAATTATGTTTCAAAAAAGTAAATTTAATATAGTGTTCACTTTGTTCAGTTCTGTTGGTTTTAACACCCGGGCCGCAATTGGTTAAGGAAAAGCACGAAGTGTCCGGGTGTTTTTCACAAATTGATTACAGTACAATTTTTTGCAATTTTTTAACATAAAATTTTTACTTCCAACAAAACAATTTTGCCTTTAATCAGTTATATAAGTAAAAGATTTACAGACAAAAAGCGCAAAATATTTTTATAAAAAGTTTCTTCATGTTGTTGTTTTGGTTAGTTGATTGGTGATTCAGGGGTGGTTTTCCACCCCTGTTTCTTTTACCCACTTGGTGTTTATATTTCCCTAAAGAAAAGAACCCGCCAGATGTTGTCCAAAAATAAATGTTTTGGATTTTTATACACGGGAATATAATATCGGGACTGTCATTGATTATAGATCAATACAATCCAGGGCTACCTAAAATACGGCAGCGGTTCCTCCAGTCGATGGAAAAGGCAATACCTGAATACCAATAACCGAAGAATTAATTAACCTAAAATCCAAATCGCGAAAAAGACAGGAAGGTGTCCCACATTTCTCTGAAACATGCCGGATAGCTATCAGGTTTAAAAATCTTATCATGAATGAAGTCTGACTCCATTCGTGATACCCTGACAGCCCTCCTGCCACGTCTTCCATGGCCTTTCTTGACGGCTGCAATTTTCATAAAACCAACCATTTTAACCCAATCAAATGTAATCATTTGTTCGAATATTTGATATACTTAACGAAAAATTTAAACTTCGAACCCGATAATGAAAAACCGCACACTGCCTATTATTGCTAATTTTACAATCAAGAAACCTTTTGTATATACTGCCGGCACAAGAAAATGAAGGCAGGTGCGCATCGTGGAAAAATGCAAATTTTGGGATGCGATGTAGAATACGCGCAAAATCACAACTCCGATGAAGGTACTATACCTCTCTTACGATGGCATGTGCGATGCTTTAGGGCGTTCGCAAGTGATTCCTTATCTTCAGGGCCTGGCCAAAAAAGGGCACCGGATACATATCATCAGTTGTGAGAAAAAAGAAAACTATAAAAAAGACGGAACAAGAATCTCAAGAATTCTCAGCGATTCACACATTGGATGGACTCCACTGAAATTTACCACCTTCCCTCCCTTTGTCACAAAGATTTATGACTTGTTGAAATTGCGCAGTGCGGCGATGAGACACTACAAAAAAGGGCCATTCGATGTGGTACATTGCCGCAGTTATGTGGCAGCATTTGCCGGTATGTTTTTGCAAAAGAAAAAGGGTGTCCGTTTTGTTTTCGATATGCGCGGCTTTTGGGTTGACGAGCGGATTGAGGGAAACATCTGGAGTTTAAAAAACCCGCTTCACCGGCTGGCTATATGGTATTTCAGAAAACTTGAAACAGAATATTTCCGGAAGGCGGATGCGGTTGTTTGTCTGACGGAAAAAGGGCGGCAAATTATTGGAGATAGATTTGGCGGGGAAGTGGCCGATAATACTAAGGTCATTCCTTGCTGTGCCGATACAGCGCATTTTTCGCCTGATAGAATCCCACCTGCCACAAAAGAAGGAGCCCGGCTGCAATTGGGGATTGAGCCCTCACAGCTTGTATTGTCATACCTTGGGAGTACAGGCACATGGTACCAAACAAAAGAGATGTTGATGTTTTTTAAGCGGATGCTCAGATTTTATCCGGATTCAAAATTTTTGTTTATCACCGGCGATCAACCCAGTATTGTTTTGGATATGGCTCAAACTTTGAAAATAGATCCGGCCCGATTTGCCATAATTCAATCGGACAGGGAACATGTGCCCCTTTACTTGAGCCTGTCAAGCATCAGCATCTATTTCATAAAACCTGTTTTTTCAAAAATTGCTTCCAGCCCTACCAAGCAAGGGGAAACTTTGAGCATGGGCATTCCGTTTATAACCAACTCCGGCGTTGGCGACATTGAGCAAATCGTTGCCGAAAGCACAGCAGGCATCCTTGTGGAAGATTTATCAGAGGAAGCTTTCGATCAGGCTGTTGCCAAAATTCCTGAAATGCTAGGCAAGGATCCGCAAACTATAAGAAAATTTGCCATGGAGAAATTCAGTCTGGAGTCCGGAGTGGAAAAGTATCATGAAATTTACGAGGGACTTCGAAAGTACATTGATGCACTTTGAAAAATCCGGCAGCATCTGTTTTAAATATTACTGCACTCGACTGACTTATTCCTGCTTTATACAAAATACCAGATTGGACAATACTCTTAATTCTTTTGTGAATGGCTATGTTTTCCCGACCTCTAACCTGAATCATCGTTTGCTTTTAACACCCCAAACAGCAGGCCATTCAATTGCAGGGAGGTCATTAAAATGGTTATAGGAATTAACTCCCATCCGGTAAAAGTGCTTATACTGTTTCTTTCGTAAGAAGGCGCCTGTCCAATCCTTCCTATCCATGATTATATTTGCGCTGCCCTGACTAAATTTGTAACCTTAAAAAACGCTTAACCATGAAAAGCTATCAGGAGGCTTTGGAAATTATTCTTAGCTCGGCTATCGCTACCGGAAATGAACGCGTTGGACTTGAAGAATCATCCGGCCGCGTGTTGGCTGAAAATGTTTATTCCGATATGGATATGCCTCCATTCGATAAAGCTGCTGTCGATGGTTATGCCTGCCAGCGTTCCGACCTTGGCATGGAGTTGAAGGTTATGGAGTTAATAGCTGCCGGGCAGGTTCCATCTCAACGAATTGAAAAAGGACAGTGTACCAAGTTGATGACGGGGGCAATGGTTCCACAGGGCGCTGATATGGTGCTCATGGTGGAGGTAACCAATGAAACCATACCCGGATACATCCGTTTTACGGGAGGCGAATCTGCGACAAACATTGCCTATAAGGCTGAAGAGATAAAAACAGGCGACCTGGTTGTGAAAAAAGGTGTACAGATCTTGCCCCAGCATGTGGCAGTTTTGGCCTCGGTGGGTTACGTAAATCCATTGGTGTCGAAAAAACCACGCGTGGCAATTCTTTCGACCGGCGACGAACTGGTGGAGCCCCGGGAGAAACCCGGACCCGGGCAGATCCGAAACAGCAATGCCACTCAACTTGTAGCACAAGTACTCAAAGCAGACGCCATTCCGAATTATATGGGCATTGTTGCCGACACCAAAGAGGCAACCGACAGGGCTTTAAAGCGAGCCCTGGCTGAAAACGATATGGTGTTAGTAACAGGCGGGGTTTCGGTGGGGGATTTCGATTTTGTGCCTGAAATTATGCGCAAAAACCAGGTGGAAATATTATTTGAAAAAGTGGCCATAAAGCCGGGCCGACCCACCGTGTTTGGACGAACTGGACACAGCAGCATTTTTGGCCTCCCGGGCAATCCTGTATCCAGCTTCATTAACTTTGAAGTGTTCGTAAAGCCATTATTATTCAAAATGATGGGTCTTCAGTGGCAACCAAAGAATTTTACATTGCAGATGGAAGTTGATTTTTACCGCAAAAAAGCCGACCGGTTGGAGTTCCTCCCGGTAATCATCAACCCGTCAGGAACGGTTGACCTGGTTACATACCACGGCTCAGCGCATATTCATGCGCTTTGTCATGCCAACGCACTGATGACTATCCCGGCAGGAATTAACAGTTTTAAAAAAGGAGAATCGGTGCATGTTCGATCGCTTTAACCGCAAAATAAATTATCTGCGTATTTCGGTTACCGACAGGTGCAACCTCAGGTGCAAATATTGTATGCCCGAAGGGAATGTTCGTTTTTACAAGCCCGGCGAAATCCTCAGCTACGAAGAGATCAAGGAGGCTGTTAAAGTGGCTGTTGACCTGGGAATAGACAAGATAAGGCTTACAGGAGGTGAGCCGCTGGTAAGGCAGGATATTGTGGAACTAGTGCGTATGATTGCATCCGTTCAGGGAGTCAAAGACCTGGCATTGACCACCAATGGGCTTCTTATGGAGGAGTTCGCCCTACCCCTTGCTCAGGCAGGCCTGAAACGCATCAACGTGAGCCTCGACACCCTTGATCCTGAAAAGTTTGCTGTTTTAACACGCGGAGGGAACCTCAATCAGGTTTTTGCCGGAATTGAAGCAGCAAAGCGGGCAGTTCTGAAGCCAATCAAGGTAAATTGCGTAATAAAATCGGATATGCAGGAACCGGACGCGCTAGCGGTAAAGGAATTTTGTTTGAAAATGGGATTGGAGGGGAGGTTTATTAAACAAATGGACCTACAAAACGGCCATTTTGAGGTTGTAAATGGGGGTTCAGGCGGAGATTGTGCAAGTTGTAACCGGCTTCGCCTTACAAGTAATGGTATGGTAAAACCGTGCCTATTCAGCAACGAAGAATTCAGCATTCGTGAGTTGGGCGTAAGGCAGGCTATTGAATATGCACTGAATGCTAAACCGGCCAAAGGTTTTAAGAACTTACACAATTGTTTTCACAACATCGGGGGCTAATAGATTTCTTATGACAAAACTTTCACATACCGACGATTCGGGCAAAGCCCGCATGGTTGATGTAGGCGATAAACCCATTCAAAAAAGATTGGCTGTTGCAAGGGGAAAAATTTCAATGAGCCCAAATACTTTGCAACTGATTCGGGAGAACCAGATCAAAAAAGGTGAAGTCCTTACCATTGCAGAAATTGCCGCTATACAGGCGGCAAAAGATACTTCAGGGCTGATTCCATTGTGCCATCCGCTGCAAATTACAAATATTCAGGTAACCTCCAGATTATTATCAGATGGAGTGGAAATCGAAGCATCGGTACAATGCCAAGGGCAAACCGGGGTAGAAATGGAAGCGCTCACCGCCGTAAGCGTGGGCTTGCTAACAGTTTATGACATGTGCAAAGCGGCAGATAAGAACATGACCATACAGGACGTCAGGCTGGTAGAAAAGAAGAAGGAATAAAATTTTTACGAAGGAACTTTTTGGCAAGCCGGTAAACACAAAACGGTTTTATTGTCTTTGCAAGAGAATTGCTATTACTGCCAGTAATGTATTTACATTTTTGAATCCATCCTTGGAAACCTTGGTGTGGAGGTCGCTTTTTTAATACTAGAAAAAAGTTGTTTGCTGGTTTCCAGTTCAAACCACTACCACCAGCCATTTAAGTCTTAGTAAGGGTAATTTCACTATCTTTGTCCAAGTGCTCTTTACCCAAAATTTAAATTCCTGTGAATTTTTTCAAGCAATTTATCCGTCTAATCAGCTCAGGTACATCCACAAACAGTTATTATGATGTCATGAATAATGCCTTGAAGAGGTTGGCGGGCGATTATACCATGCTTCATTACCCCTTCTTCAAGAAAAAGGGCGAATCGTTTTTGTGTTCTCAGATAAACCTCACCGAGTTTTGCCTCTCAATGCTCAATCCGCTAAAGGGCAAGCGCATACTTGAAATAGGATGTGGAAATGGGGTTCAGTCTGTTTATATCGCCGACAAACACCATCCTGAAATTCTGACAGCCATTGACCTAAACAGCACCAATATAGAAATTGCAAACGCTGAAAAAGCCAGAAGGGGAATTGAAAAAGTAGTATTTCATATCGACGATGCCCAAAACCTGAAAAGCCTGGAGGACAACACCTTTGATGCTGTGATTAATATTGAAAGCGCCTTTCACTATCCCGACAAATTATCCTTTCTGAAAGAGGTGCACAGGGTGCTGAAACCGGGCGGTGAGTTTCTGATAGCTGACATACTTACCACAAACAAAACAGCTCCCGGAATAAGGAAATTCTGGAAAAGGAAAATGATTCTGCACCACTGGCACATGGAAAATTACCTGGATGGCTTTGCAAAATCTGGCTTACAAATTAAATCTAAATCTGATATTACTAGAAGTGTTATAAACGGATTTAAGAATTTCCCTTTCTGGCTGAAAACAAAAGAAAAATCAGGCTTCTTTCATGACCTGGCTTTCAGAATATTCTACTTGATAAACATTCATTTAAATATTTACCTGCTCAAACGTTACCGGAAATACGTAGTCTTTGTGGGTGCCAAATCCTGACAAAGAAATTTTAATAGGGGCTGAGTGCAGATTGGATTCATTGTAGCAATCCGAAGTCCGGCAGAAATGTCTTTTTTCAAAACCAATGAAGGAACCTGTTTTTACAGGTTTTTTTCTTAATTGAACTGTTTGTAAATTTGATAAAAGAAGCAACTTGCGATGAGGACTGTTTACGGCAACTTGCAAAATGGTGGCATGTTATCTGAAATTAAAAATCAAATTGAACCAGTGAAAATATTATCTGTAAATATTTCGGAAAAAAAAGGCACGATTAAAAAACGGGTGAATGAAATAATCATTGATTCAGCCGGGGTTGTCGGCGACGCCCATTCAGGAAACTGGACTCGGCAAATCAGCCTGCTTGGCAAAGAGAGCATTGACCGGTTTGCACAGGAGGCCCGCAGAGAAATTGCCTTTGGCGAATTTGCAGAAAACATTACCTCGCATGGACTTGAACTAGGCCAAACCCTTCCACTCGACAGGATTGCTGGCAGGGATGTGGAGTTGGAAATAACCCAGATCGGAAAAAAATGCCATGGAACAAATTGCTCCATTTTCACAGAAGTAGGCAATTGCATCATGCCCACCGAGGGGGTTTTTGCCAGGGTTATAAAAGGAGGCGTTCTGCGGCCGGGCGATGAACTTCAATACCACCCGAAGGTATTCCGCTTCAACGTGATCACACTAAGCGACCGGGCCAGCAGCGGGGAGTATGAAGACCGGAGCGGACCAAGGATTAAAACGTTGTTGCAGGAGCACTTTAATAAGGGTAAGCGGAGAATCGCCATAGAACACTCGATAATTCCCGACGATGCCTCGCAGTTAAAAATCCTGGTGGACAAAGCGGTCGCCAGTCAGGCTGATGTAATTTTCACTACGGGTGGCACAGGGATTGGCAGGCGCGATATCACCATACGCACCATCAAGCCGATGCTCGATCAGGAAATACCAGGCATTATGGAAAAGATTCGTACCCATTACGGCGAAAACAATCCCTTGGCTCTTTTGAGTTGCAGTGTGGCCGGTCTGATCGGAGATAGCCTTGTTTACACGCTTCCCGGGAGCGTGAAAGCGGTAAATGAGTACATCCCCGAAATATTAAAAACCATGGAGCACCTGATCTATATGCGCCACGGCTTGGATTTGCACTAAAAAAATCCTTAAGATTTAGCTTTTCTCACAAGAGCTAAAACATTGCCCTTACCTGCATGGAACCTGTATGAACAGCGGTGGCTCCGACTGATTTCCGGCCATGATAGGTCACATCGATCTGAAGCCATGCGTTGAGGTTTTGCTGCCAGGTAAAAGTCCATAGGCTGTTCGAACCGGGGTTCAACCCTTCGAGCATCTCGAAGGCTACCGGTGTATTGCGGTTGTAAGGAAATTCGATTTCTGCAAATTGAAAACGGCCGGTAAGTCTGCCCCTGGCCGGAATGCTGTAAGTTATTTCACTACCCAATCTGGTAATTTGGGCCCTCTCGGAGGTTGTTCCAAATTTATTCTCCTTTTCCAATACGTCGAAAGACAGGCTGATTCTCAACCGGTTCTCAAATTGATAACTAAATCCCGGTCCTGCCTGATGTGAACGAACCCGAAAGTTGCGCAATTGGAAAAACTCCGACCGGTTATAGGTATCTTCCATTTTAGCCTGTACCGAAAGAGTTATAGCGGGATTCAGGCTATAACGTGCCCTGAGCGAGAGGCTGCTCAGCGCCCTGTTTTCAAACCCATTACTCAGAAGGGCTTTTGTCTGGTTGTCGGCCCAGGTAAGGTCCATTGATAAAGCATCACCCGACCTGTTGTAAAAGAGGGTGTTGCGAAAAGCCGTATTCAGCGCTACCAGCATGGTATCTGCCAAGTTGAAGCTGAATGGATTAACATTTTTAATGGAGAGGTCACCGAGGTTTTTTTGGTTTATACGGATAGAAGACTGGTTGCTGAACCGGGAGAGCAAGCCCTTAAAGCCATCACTTTCGCCCCAGAAAATTCTTGGTTCAACCGTAAGGGTTTGGGTATAGGAAGTCGAAAAAACACGGGTAAAATGATCTGTTGGTATAAATACCCTGATAAAATTTGCCTGGTCGGGAAATTTTGCCAGTTCAAATTCGTCGAGTTCCTGAATTCCGTTGCCATTATAGTCGATCCACGAAAAAACACCCTGGCCGGTAGGAACCTCCATAAAGATGTATTCGCGTTTGCGTTCCATCCCGCTACCGGCTTCATAAAACAAGTTAGAGACCACCAAGCCGTTGAACCAGCGTGAAAAATAGTTCAATCGGCCACCCATGGTAGGTTCCTGGCCAACCTGAAAGTCATCAGCAAAATTGTTGGAGCGAAAATTGACCAATAGCGATAACCGTTGTTCCGGGTTTCTAAGGAACTCATAGCTCAGCCCGTATTCCCTGGCAACGGATTCGTCAACAAACTGATTGCCAACAGGCCTGTTATCGGTGCGCAACTTATAAAAAAGCCGGAAACGATTTTGGGAATCATCCGGGTTTGTTAAAAAAAACATCCATTCATCGAAAAAATTACTGGACAATAATAGGTTTTGGTCACCGGGTGTTCTGCGACGGTTGTACTCCATCTGATGCTCCACGCCAGCTTTAAAAAAAAGTATGGGTCGTGTAATAGCCGCCATGTGTCGGTAAAAATCAGTTTCTTGAACTCCGGATGAATTTAGCAGGCTGCCAGAGTAATGCACCCTGGTTCTTCCCAAATTGAGCCGGGTTTCAGTCTGATTCATAATTCCTCGGTACCCGGGACCTCGTTGAAACGACCTGAAGGAGTAGTTTATGGTCCCGGCACGGCTTCCGGTAAGCGTTAGGTTCACCAGGGTGTTGTTTTCAGATGCAGAAGCAGAGCCGGCAGCAAGATTCCAATCACGGTCGAACTCTACAGGCCTGTATGGCTCAACAGGCGAAAAGTTCCGCGAAATTCTCTCGTGGGTGCCCGATATCAGCATGGTCCATTGTTCGGCGCCTTCTGACCGGAACGGGATTTCATGGCTTAGCCTGAAAAGCAACCCGTGCCCTGCATCGTTGTTGCGATCGAGGGTAGAAAACAAGTTCACATTGTTGTTGGTCATTGCCACCTCAAAGCCGGCAGATGTCCTTTGGCCAAACCGGAAATCGTTGCCAATGGTAAGCATTTGTTGCCGCTTTGGAGTTACAAGTTGTGTAATGGGATTGTGGGTACCCTGCTCCTGACCTAAAACAGGAGCAACCCATTGAAAAACCCTACCGTTGGCCGAAGACAACACCTGCCGGTACGACCCCTGCCCTTCGCCTACAAATGAAAATCCTACCTGATAAACGGCCCTCGCCGGATCGGTTGACGCCACGAAAACTGAATCAAATCCAAGGGTGTCAACCATCATGTACATGACCCGATCGCCCTGAAAACCAATATTCTGAACATTCCAGTCGAAAGCCTGAGCTGTATTGTCGCCAATGCGGCTCATCTGGAGCATCTGGTTTTCGGTTATTTCCTGAAAAAGGGGTTGATTTTTATGATCCTGTTCGGTAAAAAAGTTGATTCTCAGGTTTGCCCTCTCAGTAGTGGCGCTTGCTCCGGCAAACATCACCGAACGCGCGTAATTCCTCTTGGCATATTCAAACTCGACAATAATCCGGCATTCCCTGGTGATGATCCGGCGCGATGTAAACGTTATTTCGGCCTGATTGTAATCAATGATATAATCCTGATCCATCCCCCTGTTCAGCAAAACACCATTCAGATACACGCGTTCGGTTCCCGAAAGGATGATTACAAAGGCCTCGTTGTTTGCTCCTGTAAGCCGATAGGGCCCCTGGTTGCCTTCAACCACCCTGAGGTGGTTTCTTACAAAACTACCTTTGGCGATGGCCGCAGCGGCAGAAACCTGAATATCTGCATTGGGCATCAATCCGGTATTATGCGCCTTTGACCGGTAAAGGCCCTTGCCTCCCTGAGCCCTTCTATTAAAGTTCATAAAATGGCTTTCGGGCCTGTCAAAATCAAAATCACCAGCTGTAAACTGGCCTCCATGACCCGAAAGTTGTATGTAAACACGGTCGAATTCATGCAGTTGCCGGGTGGTTCCATCGGGCTGAAATGGAATGTCCTGGTCGGATAATGCCGCGTTGATCTGTATTTCGTGTCCCAGGTTGCCGGTGAGTTGCAGGTTCATTTCCGACTGAACCGAGAGGTCTTGCCGGTTGCCGATAGTAATGCCACGGGAAATGCTCCCGCTGCTGGCCAATCCCCCAACCCCCAGCAAGCCCCGTGCAGGTAATACAGGCGGGGCTCGTAAGGAAACTGGTCTGGCAAGGATATCTCTTTCGTAAGCCAAACTAGTATCCCTGTGAAAATAGGGCGCTGAAAACAGAAATGGCAACACCCGGTAGCTTACCAGTAGGCTGTCGGTTTGCCAAAACTCCGGAACACGCAGGCGCAAGGTGGCGCTTGCAGGATCGAGGCGAAAAAAAACGGAGTCGAGAGGCATATTATCCGGCCCCAGAATTCGAAAATGCCTGGAATCGATGCTTAGGGTATCAAGAACATGGATGGTTTGTCCGGCAAATATTTTTTTTTGCCGAAAGGCAACGCCCTGTTGTGAGAGCGCATGATGGCCCGCAAAAAGGAAAAACACCAAAAAAACCGGCATCCGGCATGCCAGGAAATTAATTTTATTCAAGATCAGCCATATTATGCAGGTTTGGCATTCTTATTCTGCATAAAATTAGTAGGTATAAACCGGAAAAACAAAGGTTGCTAAACAAACAGGCCCCCCAGCAATTTGGGAGGCCTTTCTGGTTATAAGCACCATCCTTTTAAAACAGGCCGGTAATATTGCCTTCGTTGTCGATATCAATTTTTTCGGCGGAGGGTTGTGAGGGCAATCCAGGCATGCGCATAATCGTTCCTGCAATAGGAATAATAAAACCTGCACCCGCAGCCGTTTCGAACTCCCGGATCTTTACGGTAAACCCTGTTGGACGCCCCAATTTGTATTGATCGTCGGAGATGGACTTCTGTGTCTTTGCCACACAAACGGGAAGTTTGTCCAATCCAAGCTTCACAAACTGTGCTATCTGGGCTTTGGCCTGAATGGTGTATTCCACCTTCGAAGCCCCATACAATTTGGTGGCGATGGTATGCAACTTGTCCTCAATCGAATCGTTAAAATGGTAAAGGGGCTTAAAGCAGGTTACGCATTTTTCGGCCTCTTCTTTTACCAAGCGGGCGAGTTCAACAGCTCCTTCCCCGCCTTTTGCCCATGCTTCGCAAATGGCCACCTTAACCCCAAGTTCATGGCAGCGGAGCTTTACCGCTTCAATTTCTTCGTCGCTGTCGGTCAGAAACTTGTTGATGGCAACCACCGGACTCAGGTTAAAATGCCTGATGTTCTCAATGTGCTTTTCAAGATTGGGAAGGCCATTTTTTACGGCATTAACATCGGGCTCGGTAAGCTTTGCCAACTTAACGCCTCCGTGGTATTTAAGCGCACGTATGGTAGCAACAATCACCGATGCATTGGGGTTTAGGCCACCGTACTGGCATTTGATATTCAGGAACTTTTCGGCCCCTAATTCGGATGCAAAACCGGCTTCGGTTACAACATAATCCGAAAGAGACAAGCCTGTTTTGGTGGCAATGAGGGAATTGGTTCCCTGAGCAATGTTGGCAAATGGCCCGCCGTGGATAATGGCCGGATTGCCCTCAATGGTCTGTACCAGATTGGGCATGATGGCATATTTCATGAGTGCGGCCATAGCGCCCTGAGCATTGAAATCGCGTGCATAAACCGGCTTATCGTCATAGGTAAACCCAACCAATATTTTTCCAAATTTATCCTTCAGATCTTCCAGGTCTTTGGCCAGACAGAGGGCAGCCATGATCTCGGAGGCAGCAGTGATGTCAAAACCGGTTTGCCGGGGAACTCCCTGCTTCGGGCCACCCAGCCCGATAATTATCTCGCGCAGGGCCCTCTCATTCATGTCGATTACCCTTTTCCAGATAATCTTGCGGGGATCAAGATTTAGTGCATTGTTTTTTTCCTGCAAATGGTTATCTATCAATGCACTCAGCAGGTTGTGGGCTTTTTCAACTGCTGCCAGGTCGCCTGTAAAATGCAGGTTGATATCCTCCATTGGCAAAACCTGCGAGTACCCGCCACCGGCTGCCCCTCCTTTAATGCCAAACACCGGGCCAAGGGAGGGCTCCCTGATTACTACCGTGGCCTTAACACCTATACGGTTCAAACCCTCTGTCAATCCGATCGAAGTGGTTGTTTTACCTTCGCCGGCAGGCGTAGGAGTAATGGCCGTAACCAGAATCAACTTCTTGTTTCTTGCCTTTTTTTCATCAATCAGCTTTAATGGGAGTTTTGCTATGTATTTTCCATATACATGCAGGTCGTCATTCTCTACGCCCAGCTTGGCAGCAATTTCGGCTATCGGCTTCATTTTCGCAGCTTTCGCAATTTCAAGATCGGTCATATTGCTCTAAGATTAAAAAATTGGGGTAACAGGAAAAGGTAATTAATGAAATAAACCCACCTGCAGTGAATTTGTTTAATCCTCAGGCTAAGCCAAGAACCTGAATCTTTTCAAAATTCAATTAGTGATTTTTCTGACCTGAGATGATATAAAAAAGCCCTCCCCTGAAAAATCACCAGGCAGGGCTAAAGAAATACATTCGCTAGCGGTAGCGTAAAAATGCAGGCCGCCATTTCACCGAATTGCCTTAAAGGCCTACATTGATTCCAAACCTGAAAATGGGATTTTGAAAATACGCCTGGCTGTTTTCATTAAAATTGTACAACACCATGACGTTGAACCACACATTTTCGGATAGGGGTTGCCTATAGCCAGCCCCAAGAAACCAGTTGGTTTCCCAAATGCGCTCCCCAGGCTGGTCTAAAATCCGTTCTTCTCTTGATTGCAGGCTCAATTGCTCGAATTCAGCCTGCAAAAACGCCCTCGGAATGACATTGAACCTGGTAAATAGACTATATCCGTAAACATGGGTGGTGAATGACCGGCCAAAAAAACGGTCGTTGTAATACTGGTAAGTGCCACCAACCCCGGCTGACAGCCGGTTGGTAAAACGAAACCCGGCAATTGGAGAGATGTTTATGGCCGTTTGGGTTCCAAACTGCAGGCCGATGAATCCTCCAACGAAGAACCTTTCACGTATTGTAAGGTCTCTAACATCAGGCTCTTCAATTTCCTGGGCTTTCAGCCCAAAAGCTGCCAAAAGGAAACAAAGGGATAGAATAATGGATTTTTTGTTCATGCATCAAAGTGTTTTATTTCCAAGATACGCAAGTTACAGCAAAAATCAGGCAAATTTTTTTGTTTTCTGAAGGTTTCAGGAATTTTCTCCACTTACGGCGATCTGCATCGCTTTTGCTTTGAGAAGGCATTCTTTGTACTCAGCTTCGGGATCCGACCCGATCGTGATGGCGCTCCCCGCCATACAGCTCAGGTAACGATCGTCGTGATTGTAGAGCAAACTCCTGATTATCACATTAAAATCAAAGTCCTTTTCGGGAGAAATATATCCTACTGCCCCGGAAAACAAGCCGCGGCGCGTGGTCTCATAATTTTCGATGAGCTTCATGGCCTGCACCTTGGGAGCCCCTGTCATGGAGCCCATCGGAAAGGC
>DATIKH010000090.1:0-2175 GCA_035477775.1 Bacteroidales bacterium
ATCCTCCATACTTCTGAGCTGCGCTTTTGTATGGCCAGGGTGCGGAAGCCCATTTGCAGGCTGTTGAGAATTGCTGCAAGGGTAGTGGGCCCGGTTACAATCACCTTGTAGTCGCGCTGCAGTTGATCGAGCAGGCTCGCACGACGGACAACTTCCGCATAAATGCCTTCAAATGGCAAAAACATGATGGCAAAATCGGTGGTGTTTGGCGGGTCAATGTACTTGTTGTGAATGTCGCCGGCCATCTGTTTTATAGTGCGTTCAAGTTCCTTACTTGCCTGGTCGATTACATCCGGGTCGGCCTGTTCGTAGGCTTCCACTAATTGCTCGTACTTATCTTTGGGGAACTTGGCGTCGATGGGCAGATACACCACGCCCATGCTTTCGTCGCGCCCGGGAAGCTTTATGGCGAATTCAACCGCTTCACCTGAGCCTTTTTTAGTTTTTACGTTGGCTTCGAACTGTTCGGGCGCAAGCACCTGCTCGAGCAGCATGGCTAATTGCACCTCGCCAATACCTCCGCGCAGCTTCACGTTGCTAAGCACCTTTTTCAGCCCGCCTACATCCTGAGCCAATAATTGCATTTCGCCAAGGCCCTTTTGCACGCTTTCGAGTTGCTTGCCTACAAGTTCGAACGATTGCCCCAGCCGTTCGTTGAGGGTTTTCTGAAGCTTCTCGTCAACCGTCTCGCGCATTTGCTCAAGCTTCTTTTCGGTGCTTTCAACAAGCTTATTCTGGTTCTCTTCGAGCTGACCAAATTTCTCACGCTGCAGGTCGTTAAACGACTGCACGTTGCGGTCGAAGGATTCCTGAAAGTTTTTGAAAGTGCGCTCGAGCGACTCGCGAAAATCCCTGAGCCCCTGGTTTAGTTCCAAACGATTGTCCTTGGCAATGGCCGCATTTTCTTCGCGGTTTATCCGGAAATCCTCCTTTAGGTTCGATTCTATGCGCAACAATGTCTGCGAAAGCTCCGCTATCTTTTTCTCAAGTTCCTTTTGACCGGAGCCGGCATTGAACCTTAAAATATTCAATACCAGAATAATGATGGTAAGGGCCAGCAGAAGGAGAATGAACCAATCCATAATTATATTGTGTTTGAAAACAACCCCGAAAGGTACTTTTTTTGTTTGGATGCTGCAACCCCTCCGGCAGATTTGAGCATGTTAAATTGCTTTATTTCGTGGCGCAAAAAGTTTATGGATTGCAAAAGTCGCAAAACCTGGGGTCTTCTTGTGTTTTACCGTAAGGATGCTCCAAGTCTTTTGTGTATCCACATTTCAGGCAGCCATATACATGGCTGAGAACCGATTGTGTGGGTGAGCCACAGAGCATGCAGGGCAACCCCCTTTTGGAGTCAATTATGCCGAAACCCGGAGTGCTGCATTGCGGGCACAGCGAGCTGACTTTTGACACCAGCTTCATGGTTGCCTTTTCGATATTCGCCATGCGTGTTGGGTTGAACATGGCCCGCATATCGGTTTCTGCATAAGCCTTACCCTGGCCATCTTTTACCTTGCCATAGCCCTCAAGAAGCCCAATGTAGGTGGTGATGCCTTTCAGAACTATAGAATAATCGGTTTTTTCCTTTTTCAGGATGATGCCATGCGACGGAAACAGCACCTTTTTGGCAAAGGCCAGCAGTTCCTGCTCCGAGGCAATATCGCATCCGGCGAAGTTGGTGGTGGTATTGAGTTCCCGTTCTACAATCTCAAGGTTGTTTTTCAGGTCGAGGAGCATGGCCATTTCGTCGTTGGCATGGGCAAAAAACAAGGTAGGGTGCGGCCCAAAGGAGCCTTCGTTGCCGGCCACCAGGTCGCATCCCGTGAGCTCAGCTGCCATCAGGCATTTTTTTCTTAATGTGGTAAGCGGGTCGTCAACCCGTTCAATCTCGCCCGAAAAGGTGCCGAGCAGGTCGGTATTGAAATTTTCCGGGACCACGCACTTCACCCCAAGCTCCTTTTCGAGCAGGGGTGCCATTACCTTCTCCTTCTGATGCTTGGTTGCTATAACCAGCGTTCTGCCTTTGAAATAATCCAACATCCGACAGGTTTGATGTTAAGCGTAAATGGGTTGATTCGGGTTTAGTAAAATCAGGGTGCAAAATCACATGGAATGTCTTCTATCTCGACATCATTTTGCTAAAATAAACAGGTTTGGACGAATTTCTGAAATTTT
>DATIKH010000091.1:0-11463 GCA_035477775.1 Bacteroidales bacterium
GAGAGCCATTTGCCCCAATGTGAAGGAGGGCTCGATTTGCTGGATATGCAACGAAAATCCGTGAACCGGGTGAAAAGAAACCGTTGCCGAAAACAGAATTTGGGCTCCCTCGCGAAGGGGCTCGCCGGTTACTTCTATAAACTTTTGATTTATTGATTTAAATTCCGCTGCCCAAATAGTTGAGCGCATCTGGGCCATGATTTGGTCGCCCGATTTTTCGACCAAATCAGGATAGCAGTGGCCACTGCGCGGGTAAAAGTTGAGCTTCGCAATTTCGGCTTTTATCCAATACGAAGAGGTATAGGTGCGCTCAATGACCGACCGCAGGCTCCGAGCCATGTCGCTCAGCGAAAATATTTTTCGTTCGCCCTCCATGCCTGCAATTTAATAAAAAAAAGCAAAATACCGGTTAAAAACCGGCAAACAATGCTTTTAATATTTCTGCAAATGGGTTAAGACCGAACAACCATGCAGCCTAAAGGCTTAGTCGTCCTGGTTCACAAACAGCTTAAACCCTTTACCATGTACATTAATTAGCTCAACATTTTCATCCTCCCTCAGGTATTTTCTAAGCTTGGCTATGTAAACATCCATGCTCCTGGCATTGAAGTAATTATCGTCGAGCCAGATTTTGATCAGCGCTTCCGACCGGTCGAGTACGTCGTTGGTGCGGTCGCATAGCATTTTTAGAAGTTGGGCTTCTTTGGAGGTCAGTTTAATTTCCTGATCTTCAAACTTCAGGGTTTGTCTGGTAAAATCGAAGATGTACTTACCCAGATGAAAAAGGGTTTTGTCGGTATCGCCGGTAGGCTCCGGGCTTGTGCGCCTGAAAATGGCATTAATGCGGAGCAGTAATTCTTCCATGCTGAAAGGCTTGGTAAGATAGTCGTCGGCGCCAATTTTAAGCCCTTCGATCACGTCTTCCTGCATCGATTTCGCAGTAAGAAACAGAATTGGGATTTTTTTATCAGTTTTCCTGATTTCGCGTGCAAGCGTAAATCCGTCTTTTACGGGCATCATAACGTCAAGAATGCAGAACTGAAATATTTCTCTCAGGAAAACATCGTGAGCTTCTTGCCCGTTTACGCACAAACGCGTGGGAAATCCTTTTGCTTCCAGGTAGGCCTTCAATATGGTTCCCAGGTTAGGATCATCCTCTGCCAACAATATTTTTACGGGTGGTCTTTCCATTTTTTTATCTTTTCGCTAAACGTGATTATCCTGACGTTCCTGGTTAAACCCTATAGGAATGGTTACGCTAAACCGTGACCCTTTTTTCAACTCGCTTTGAAGTGCAACCTGGCCCCCGTGTTTTTCTACTATGGCCTTAACATACCACAAACCCAGCCCGAAACCTTTAACGTCATGAATGTTTCCTGTAGGGACCCGATAAAGGTTTTCAAAAACCCTTTTCTGATTTGCCCTGCTTATCCCTATTCCATTGTCTTCGACATGCACCGTTATACCCGTCTGGGTGTTTTCAGTACTTACCACGATCATGGGCTTGTTTGGGGAATACTTGTTTGCGTTGTCAAGCAAATTTACAAATACATTTGTTAAATGTAATTTATCTGCCTCAATAAAACTGTACCTGGCTCCATAATTTTTCGAAATCTGCCCTTGCTTTGCTTCAACCTGGAGACTTATTTTGCTGATAACATCATTGAGCAGGTCGTGCACATCAAGGCCGCTGCGGTTCAACCTCAATTTTCCGTTTTCAATTACGGCTGTTTGAAGAACTTTTTCTGTCATTACACCCAAGCGGTGATTTTCCTCATTGATCATACTGATGTAGCTCTGATAAATACTCTCCGATTTACTCACATCCTGATCTTTTAATGCCTGGCAGGCAAGGGAAATGGTCGAAATGGGTGTTTTCAGCTCATGGGTCATATTGTTTATGAAAGCATTCTTCATTACCGACAACTTCTTTTGCCTGATGAAAGCTAAAATAGTGTAAGCAAACGAAGTTATTACCACCAGAATAAAAAGCGAAGAAGTAACGAGCATGGCATTGGTCTGTGAAAGCAGGTAGCTCTTCTGGCCAGGGAAATACATCAGCAGATATTCCGGATTGTGGAAAAACTCATTTGGGTAAAGGTTAAAAACATAGTTGGTTCGAAGAATCGCCTGTCTGTTATTGCCGGTTTTTTCGGCCACTATGGAGTTGTAAGCCGGATTAACAATTGCGAAATCAAATTCGGTTTTAACTCCGTGGCTGTTCAGCTCAATGGCCAGTAAGGAGTCAAGTACTTTTACACTTTCCTCATCTATAGATTGAAATGTGTTTTGGATAGAAAAAAGTTCATCAAAAAGGTCGTTGATAAAACGGCTTCTTTCGAAAAAATGCTGAACAGGATCTGGATTTGATCGTTCATTCTGTCCCGAAAGATACCCAAGCGCCGACATGTTTGCCCCGGTTGAACCGACAAAAGAAGTGTCGAACGATAGAATTTGCCTTCCATCCTCATGCCCGGTTATTCTGAAGCTGAAGGACTGGCTTATAGTGTTGGCTCCCGTATCTGCAAGGGCCTGGTTGGATGATAATTCTCCCACAATCGCGTTGTAGTGTACCTGATTCAGCGAATCGAGCATGCGGTAGTAACGGTTAAGCTGCGTACTTCTTTGTTGCTGAGCCATTAAACGGCGGGTTGTTTCAATTTTATTGAATCTGTAAATAGCTCTTGTTACGGCATCACTAACACCACGGTCAAAATTTACCTCCTTTAGTGCAATGGCATTGCGTATCCAGTAAATCTGAATACCGATTAACCCCAAAAGTGCCACCGACATAGAGGCTATTAACAATATGATGATTCTCTTTTTCATTCGTAAAACAAATTAAAAGGCGGTGGTCGGACGCCCTCCGTGCATGCTTTTTTCAATCAGGGTTAAATGTAAGAACAAGGCGCTTTTTTGTAAAAAACAGATTCCTTTCATGCGAAAAAACAATGGCTGAGATTTCCTAAATAAATGGGTTCAGCAAAATTAATCGGTTGCCACAGGCTTCAACGAGCGATTAACATTATTTAACAACGTCTTAACTTTTTTTATAAGTGCCCACAAGGAGGGTTGACTTACTTTTGTACAGGCAAATGTGCGATACTCAAAATGCTTATTTTTTGTGTATTGGGTTTGTGGTTATAAATTGTGGGAAAGGAGGGTCTGTTGGCCCTCTTTTTTATTACATTCTGGCTGAAACCCTGGTCCAGTCGATAAGTTTCCAAAAGGCCTCAATGTAATCCAATCTGCGGTTTTGGTAATCGAGATAATAGGCGTGCTCCCATACATCGCAGGTCAAAAGTGGCTTTTTTCCCTGCCTTAGGGGGTTGCCCGCATTTGATTCTTTGTCAATCTCAAGTTTTCCTTCCGCTGATATCGACAGCCATGCCCACCCCGAACCGAAAAGGGTTGCAGCCGCCTGCGAAAAATTTTCTCTGAATTTGGCAAAACTCCCAAAGTTCTCCTCAATAGCTTCCATTAATTTTCCTTTGGGTTCCCCGCCTCCCGACGGACTGAGGCTCTCCCAATAGAAAGTGTGGTTCCAAACTTGGGCGGCATTATTAAAAATACCACCATCGGCTTTTTTAATAATCTCTTCCAGGCCGGCCTTCTCAAAAGGACTTCCAGGCAGCAGATTTTTGAGGTTGTTCAAATAAGCCTGATGGTGTTTTCCATAATGAAACTCAATAGTTCTGGATGAGATGATCGGCTCCAGGGCATGCAGGCTGTAGGGAAGTTGAGGCAAATCTTTTGTCATGGCTATTGCGGTTTTAAAATTTTAATGATAATTAATCACCAAAACATTATGATGCATTTCTGCTTAAAAAACCATTTAAGTGTTTCAAATTTAGCAAAAAATGCATTTTTGTACAAAACCTTCGAAGCTTTCATGAGCGATTCCTGGGCAAACCTAAACCCCAACTTTTGAAAAATGATATGAAATTTAGGCAGCCATGGCTGTTTTGTTGCCTTACGCATTAGGGTTTAGCCTACATTAAGTTGTTCCGTAAGGAACCTTCACCTTCAAATAAGATCCGGAAATTGAAAATAAAAAAGCCCCCAAAGGAGGCTTTTTGTACCCGAGGCCGGGATCGAACCGGCACGATATTGCTATCATTGGTGTTTGAGACCAACGCGTCTACCAATTCCGCCACCCGGGCATGGCTTGCAACCGGTGTGTTTTGGGTGTGCAAATGTAACAATAGTTTTTGGGCTGTAAAAGTTTTTCGACAAAACACTTTTTTTACAAAGACATAAGTCTGATAATATTTATTTTTGCTGAACCCATTTTACTTCTATCCCAAAAAACTTTTCTCATGGCATCTGAAGTCAAAATTTTCGCCGGATCGGCCTCCTGTTATCTGGCCGAAAAAATATGCAGGGAATACGGAATCCCATTGGGGAAAGTGGTCCTTTCGCGCTTTGCCGACAAGGAGTTTCAACCATCTTTTGAAGAAACCCTGAGAGGCCACGATGTTTACATTGTACAAAGCACCTTCGCCCCAGCCGACAACATCCTTGAGCTGTTGCTTATGATAGATGCTGCCAGAAGGGCTTCGGCAAAACAAGTGGTTGCAGTAATTCCTTACTTCGGACTAGGACGCCAGGATCGTAAAGATCAGCCCCGGGTGCCTATCGGCGCCAAATTGATGGCCAACCTGCTGATCGCAGCCGGTGTGAACAGGGTCATTACCATGGACTTGCATGCCGATCAGATTCAGGGGTTCTTCGACATACCTGTTGACCATTTGTATGCATCCAGTATTTTTGTACCTTATATATTAAGCCTGAACCTTCCCAACCTCGTTATCGGGTCGCCCGACACCGGCGGAACAAGGCGCGCAGCAAACTATGCCAAGTTTGTTAACGGCGAACTGGTCATTTGTTACAAACAGCGCTTAAAAGCCAACCAGGTGGACCGCATTATGCTCATCGGCGATGTGAAAGGAAAAGATGTTATCCTTGTTGACGACATTATCGACACCGCCGGATCGATTGTTCTGGCAGGACAGGTGGTAAAGGATAGCGGAGCAAATAGCGTAAGGGCTATATGTACCCACCCGGTTTTCAGCAGACAGGCCATCGAGCTGTTAAATCAAAGTGTTTTTTCGGAGGTGATCGTATCCGACACCATTCCGGTTAAGAACTCCAGTCCGAAAATCACCGTTCTGAGTACAGCTAAACTTTTTGCAGATGTAATAAACCGTGTACACAACCACAAGTCGATCAGTTCGCACTATGGTTTTTCTATAATGACCTGAAAATTTTTCTGAACTAATGCATTTGCCTGTAAAGTGTTATCTTTGCAGGCAAATTTTTTAGGAGTACTTTCTGCTCCGGTTTTATTAACCTTTTTATTAAGTATTTGAATGAAAACAGTATCTGTGAGCGGTTCTCCAAGAGAGAACGTAGGGAAAAAAGATGCTAAGGACCTTAGGCGCAACGGGTTTGTACCCTGTGTTTTGTATGGCGGCAAGGAACAAGTGTCGTTTTTTGTTTCGGAAAAAGCCTTCAAGGATGTGGTTTATACTCCCGAGGCGTGCCTGGTCTCCCTCAACATTAAGGGCAAGGTGTTTCAGGCCATTTTGCAGGATATTCAGTACCACCCGGTGGATGAAACCATCCTTCATGCCGACTTTCTTGAAATTCAGAAAAACAAACCAGTAAAAATTGAAATTCCCGTAAAACTGACAGGAAACAGCCCCGGAGTTATTAAAGGCGGTAAGCTCCAGCTGAAACTACGCAAACTGAAGGTAAAGGGAATGGCAGATGTTTTGCCCGACTTTATTGAAGTTTCTATTTCGTCGCTCGACATTGGCCATGCATTCAGGGTAGGACAGCTTACATCTGACACGCTCGAATTTCTTGACCCCCCAACTTCGGTGATTGTGATTGTTAAATCAACCAGGGTAGCTGCCACCGGCACAGCCTCTGCCGATCAAGAGGAAGGCGCTGAGGCTTGATAACTGAGTAGCTCAAAAAAGTTCTTTCATACCCATTTTGTAAAGGCACAAAGGTTCTCCCTTGTGCCTTTTTTTTAAAAGTTATCCTTGTTCTCATTATATTTACGCACCTATAGTAAGTTTAAACCCTTGGAGAGGTTGACTTTTTACTCAAGATGAAATACCTGATCGCCGGCTTGGGCAATATTGGACCCGAATACCACGAAACCCGCCACAACATCGGGTTTATGGTGGTTGACTTTCTTGCCGCAAAGATGGAAGTTTCTTTCTCGTCGTGTCGCTATGGCGACAAAGCTGAGTTTCGCAACAAAGGGAGGCATTTTATCCTTTTGAAGCCTTCTACCTATATGAATCGTAGCGGAAGAGCCGTGCACTATTGGATGGCCAGCGAAAAAATAGAATTGGAAAACCTGCTTGTGGTAATTGATGATTTAGCATTGCCCCTCGGAACTTTGAGAATGAAAGGTTTTGGGGGTGCAGGAGGCCATAACGGACTTATTCATATCAACGAAATTTTAGGTACAGAAGCTTATGCCCGCTTGCGGTTTGGAATTGGTGGCGATTTCCCGAAAGGATTCCAATCGCAATACGTACTGGGTAAATGGCTTCCCGAAGAACGCACACTGATAAACCCGCGCATCGAGAAAGCGGCCGAAATGATTCTGAGCTTCGGGATGCAGGGCGTTGGCCGTACCATGACTCTTTTCAACAATAAGTAACCAAATGCTCAGAGTAACCTGTGCTGTAATTCCATTCGAAGGGAAAGTGTTCGCTGCCCAGCGCCACCCAGCGTCCCGCCACGGGTTGATGTGGGAGTTTCCCGGTGGTAAGGTTGAGCCTTTTGAGTGGGATCAGGATTGTTTGAAACGCGAACTTTGGGAAGAACTCGAAATGCAGGTAGAAGTTATTGGAAGGCTACAGCCTGTGCAGCACTGCTACGGAGATTTTACAATCGAGTTGATTCCCTTTCTGTGCAAGCCTGCAACAGTTGGTTACACCCTTAAAGAGCATGCCATGGCCGGCTGGTTTACTTTCGAACAGCTCAGGGAATTGAATTGGGCTGAGGCCGACCGCAAAATCTTAGATCAGGTTTTGACTTCAGTGCTTTGAAGGTTGCGAAAGCCGGCATTATACAATCTTTTCCATTCCATAAAACCCATAACGGCCAGCACCAAAAACACCACAAACTGAAAGCTGGTGAAAACCAGCTCCTGCGAAAAGAAAAAGGGTATGGAAATAAGGTTTCCGGCAATCCAGTAGATCCAATTTTCGATTTTCTTTCGTGCAAGGAGCCACATTCCTAACACAAAAATGGAAGTAGTGAGCGCATCAACAATGGTTGTGAAATTTATAGAAATCTGGCTGTTGTCGGTTCGCTGAAAAATCCATAACAACCCCATTATCAACAGGAAAATCACAGGCAACAGCAACAGGTAAACAATTTGTTCTTTTTTGGTATTCCAACTGATGGGCAATTCGGTTTTGTCTTCGGTTTTACGGGTCCAGTGGTACCATCCATAAATGCTAACGCAAGTATAGAAGAGGTTTATGCCCATATTGGCATAAAGTCCTGCGAAGAAAAAAATGAAGACATAAAGCGTTGTGCTTACAATACCGGCAGGGAAAACCAGTATTCTGGCCTTGCGGGCAAACCAAACGCTCACAACGCCAAAAACCACGGCAATAATTTCCCAGATGGAGGCACCATGTATATTGCGAAGCAGTATATCCCAAAAAGTAGTGAAATCCATGATTGTAAAATGAAAAATGCAGCCCAAAGGTAAGAAAAAGGGCTGCATTCCTTCAATTGGCTTACTGTTGAAATCCTTTTATTTCTTCATAATGCCAGACAAGTTAGTTTGCTCTATGAAAGCTTATAGCCACGCCCCCGCCCGGCGCCAGATTGAGTTCAAGCTCACTTGCGGCATCTACGGTTTTCTCTGAAATCACATAGGCCGTGGGATTTTTGTCCCAGTGGGCGTCGGGGGCATCGGCATAAATAGTTGCACGGTAGCTAACACCGGGTTGCAGGAAGTCGGTTTTCACGATAATAGTGCGCACCTGCTCGTTGGTAACACTTCCCAGAAACCAGTTGCCTGTTTCGCGTTCTTCGCGGGCAATTGTTACGAACTGCCCAATTTCGCCATCCAGAACACGCGTTTGTTCCCAGTCAACACCCACATCCATGATAAACTGAAATGCCGGATGGCCTTCGTAATACCTGGGCAGGTCGGCCACCATCTGCAAAGGACTATAAATCACCACATAAAGGGCAAGTTGATGCGCCAGGGTTGTGTTTATTTGGTTTTCGATGCGATAGGGGTCGAGTTTGATGTTGAAAATACCCGGAGTGAAATCTATGGGTCCTGCCAGCATGCGCGTAAACGGCACTATGGTAAGGTGGTTTGGCGGATTGCCACCGTCGGTTGCCCAGGCATTGAACTCCTGGCCGCGGAGGTTCTCGCTGGTAATCCAGTTGGGGAAGGTTCGCCTGAGTCCGGTTTCCATGATGGTTTCGTGCGAGTTGATGGCTACCCGATGGCGGGCTGCTGTTTCCAACACCCTTTGATAATGGTTTACCATAAATTGGTTGTGATGGAATTCGCCCACTGGGATGATGGTGCCTACATATCCTGTTTTTACCTTGTGCAAACCCAGTTGTTCCATCAGTGCAAAAGCCGTATCTAACTGCTGTTCGTAGGTGGTAACAGCAGCCGATGTTTCGTGGTGCATCACGATGTTTACCCCCCGTTGCCGCGCATATTCCACCACGCCTTTCAGATCGTAGTTTGGGTAAGGGGTTACAAAATCAAAAATTCCTTCGCGATCCACTGTGCCAATCCAGTTTTCCCATCCCGTATTCCAGCCCTCAATCAGCAGAGCATCAATGCCGTGGCGGGCAGCAAAATCAATGTAGTACTTAGCATTTTCTGTACTGGCGCCATGCTGCCCGCGCCCATCGTGATATGCCCATGTTGATTTTCCTAAGTGCATCTCCCACCAAATTCCCATGTACTTTGTAGGCCGTATCCACGACACATCGCCTAATTTGTTTGGTTCATTGAGGTTTAGAATAAGCATCGACTCAATAAGGTCACCGGCTCGCTCTGCAATTTTTATGGTTCGCCACGGGGTGTGGAATGGAGTGGCCTGCTCAACTTTGTAGTCTCGCCACGACCCTACCAGATTGGTTGTCATTTTTAGGTTCACAGTGTCAACCTTCAGGGTCATTCCAGAATAATTGATCAGGGCAGCCTCGTGGAAACTCAGGTAAATCCCCTCGTCTGTTTTCATGGTAACCGGAGTGTTCATTGCGTTTACCGGGATGTAGGTCTGGGCAAGATTAGGGTGGTTGCGCTTGCGAAGGGCGTCAATTTCGCTAAAGCGGGTGTGGCTGTATAGGTGTTCGGAAATATCCCAATCGCCCGGAGTCCACCAAACCTGGTGATCGCCAGTAAGGTTTATCTCTGTGCGCTCTTCAGTTATGTAAACCTTGCCCATGTTTGGCTGTTCCGGAAATTCATAACGAAAACCCAAGCCATCGTCATAAACCCTGAAAACCAGATTGAAAATTCTTTGGAGACCTTCGGATTCCCGGATTATAACCGATAGCTCGTTGAAGGTGTTCTCCACATATCGTTGCTCGCCCCAAGGCATCTCCCAGGTTTCGGAGAACTTCCGGGTTTGCGACGAAACAATGGTCAGGCCGGTTCGCAGGGGAGCTGCATCCAAAAACTCAAACGCAACAGCCGATGTGTCAATAATTGGTTGGTTGTTGAAGTTCACAGTATATGCAACCTGGCCATCAGCAAGCGTGATTAGCTCCACCCGGATGTTCCCCGATGGAGATTCGATGGTGGTTTGCGGGGCACGACGGCAGCCTGTCATTGAATAAAAAATTAAAGCAACAACAAAAAATGAAAGAAGGTTTTTCATTTTGATGGTTTTAGCTAATATGGGTATTAAAGTTTGATGAATATTTTGTTGCGGTAAAAGATGGCGCTGGGGATAAACAGCACGCCGAGGAAAAACGCGGCATATGTGAGGCTTGCCAATTTAGGGGCAAACCCAATGCCGGTAAGCAACTCCATTGCATGCTGGTTTAGAGCCATTCCGCCAAATGGGATGCTGTAAAATACGTGGCCCAGCAACCCTGCAAGCACATAAACTGCAATGGCATTTGTGCCAAGTATTACCCATGGTTTGGTTCCGAATGTCTTTTTTTCCATATCAATTATATAGTAACATGCAGCCAAGGTCATGCTTGCCAGTCCCGAGGTTACCATTACGTATGAGCTTGTCCATATAGGCTTGTTGAGCGGAAAGTGCAGACTCCAAATATACCCTATTACGGTTGCAATAAATCCGGCCACGAACATCCACAGCGCCCTTTTTTCCTGACTATGATTACTCAGAATAATTTTTCCGACAAGCATGCCTGTAATACCTGTTACAATTGCCGGCAGAGTACTCAGGAGGCCTTCTGGGTCCCAAGTTTCCTGCCACATCCGGCCGGGTACTGTAAAACTGTCGAACCAAGCAGCAAGGTTGACGCCAGGTTCAAGCATGGGTTTCCCATAGCCTGGGGTGGGTATAAACATTAAAGCCAGCCAGTAAACTATTAGTATTGCAGCACCAACTATGGCCTGTGTTTTCCAGGTTGTTCGCACAAACAAGATGGTACAAGCCACAAACACCAAGGCAATGCGTTGTAGTACGCCTGCTACTCTAAGTTCGCCAAAATTAAAATTGGGCCAAAGACTCAAGAAAATTCCCACTGCAAAAATTTTCAGGCCCCTGAATAAAACTTTTTTATAGATCTCGGGAAAAGGTATGCCTTTTTCCACTTGTCGGGAGTATGCAAGAGCAATAGATACACCTACAATAAACAGAAAAAAGGGAAAAATTAAGTCGGTGGGTGTTATTCCGTGCCACGGCTTATGGAGTAACGGTGCATAAACATGGCTCCAAGTGCCCGGATAATTTACAATGATCATGGCACCAATGGTAGTGCCACGAAACACATCTAGCGAGGTCAGTCTTTCTTTTGCTTTCATAATCAACTCGGTTTTAAAAATTTGAAATTCTCCTTCTATACAAATTCATTCTACACATTGAAAATCAATAATTTTTATCGTCGTCTGCCTCATCGGCCTCGTCAAAATCATTCTGTACCTCTAAAAGCATAGTTGCTTCCGTATTGCCAAGAGATTCAACACCTTTGAGTTTTTTCTGAATGGCCCGGGTTCGTTTTCCCATCACCTCGTCAATCTGGTTGCTTGCAGTTTGCAGGTTTTTCTGGGCTTTTTCGAGCATTCCGCCAAAGTTCTCAAATTCTTTTTTCACCGCACCAAGGATCCTCCATACTTCTGAGCTGCGCTTTTGTATGGCCAGGGTGCGGAAGCCCATTTGCAGGCTGTTGAGAATTGCTGCAAGGGTAGTGGGCCCGGTTACAATCACCTTGTAGTCGCGCTGCAGTTGATCGAGCAGGCTCGCA
>DATIKH010000092.1:0-3689 GCA_035477775.1 Bacteroidales bacterium
TTTTGCATCACTCAGAACCGAGGGTTTTCTCGAACTTTCCGGATTTGTCAACGGATTGTTTTACGAAAACCATCTGCCTGGCTTCGGGTTGAACATAGCTGTTGACAACGGGATGTTCAGCTATCCGGGCCTGCCTGCCTCTGTAACAAATGTTCAGGTAAGAGCAAATATTGAAAACCCCGGAGGGCTACCCGACTATACGGATGTTGATATTCCGGTTTTCAGCCTTCTTGCCGGAGGCAACCCGGTAAGCGCCCGTCTAAACCTGCGTACACCCGTAAGCGATCCGCAAATTGATGCCGCACTCAAAGGAAGAATTAACCTTGCCGAAGTAAGTAACTATTTCCCACTCGATGAAGGAACCACCCTTAGGGGGATTATAGACAGCGATCTGAAAACGCGTGGTCGTATGTCGTACATCGAAAACCAGCAGTACCAGAGTTTTTTTGCCGAAGGAAGGTTACTGATCAGCGATGTTATGGCTCAGGTTCCCGCTTATGCCCACCCGGTAGAGATTGCCCGCGCCGAATTTTTTATGTCGCCTCAGTTTGTCAATGTGCCCGTCTTTAACATGAAACTTGGCGATAGCGACCTGAACGCCACCGGCCGAATCGACAACATATTAGGCTATTTCCTCTCCGACGAACCACTTACCGGCTCCTTTCAAACAAATTCATCTTTTTTCAATATAAACCAATTAATGGAAGGAATGCCCGAGCAGGAATCCCCGGCTGAGCCAACACAACTTTCGGTTATTAAAGTTCCTGAAAATATTGATTTTACTTTACGTTCGCAGTTCAACCGGTTGCTTTTCGGACAGATCGACATCACCAATGCGCAAGGTGTTATCCGTGTTGCCGAAGGAGCTGCCAGGCTTGAAAATTTGCGCATGAACCTGCTGGGCGGAACGCTTGCTCTTAATGGTTCATACAACACCACTGGCGACTTGCCGGCTGTTGATTTTGGGCTGAACATATCGCAGTTCGACGTACAGCAAGCCTTTGCCGCCTTCAGCACCATTAGGATTCTGGCTCCCGTAGCGCAATTTGCCAGGGGAAATTTTTCGGCCGTCCTGAACCTTAACACCTTGCTCACCGATTCGCTCACACCGGTGCTTCCATCGCTCAGGGGGTCTGGCAACCTGCTTTCCTCGTTATTGGCGGTGTCGGGTATGCCGGCTATGAACAAACTTTCAGAGCTAACCCGGGTTGATGCCCTCAGGGAGCTTTCGGTTGCTGGCGTAAACATGAATTTTGCCTTTAGTGATGGCAAAGTTGATGTACAGCCTTTCGATTTCCGTTTCGGACAGTCTGTAGCAAGGCTTGGCGGAAGCACGTTTTTTGATCAAACTGTAAATTATGTGATGAATATTCAGATGCCCCGCGCACAGTTTGGCGGCGCTGCCAACCAGGTTCTCGATAATCTTGTAAGTCAGGCAGCCGCTAAGGGGCTGAACATCACTCCTGGCGAAACGGTAAATCTCGATGTGCTGATCGGCGGAACCATCACACGCCCGGAGGTATCCTTCGGCCTGTCGGGTATGATGACCGACGCCATAGGTCAACTTCGCGATCAGCTGCAACAGCGCGTGGATGATGCCCGCCAACAGGTAATTGATCAGGCAGCCGAAATTCGCACCGAGGTCGAAACCCGTGTGCAGGAAACGGTTGATGAAACACGACAGCAGGTACAGGCCGAGTTAGATGCCAGGGCCAACCAGGTAATGGAAGAGGCCAATAGAGTAGCCGAACGTATCCGCACAGAAGCCCGCACGGCTGCTGAAAGGATTCGGGCCGAAGCCCGCACCCAGGCGCAGCGACTCGAAGAACAGGCTTCGGGGCCTGTTGCGCAGATTGCGGCAAGACGCGCAGGCCAGGCAGTCATAACCGAAGCCGACCGAAAAGCAAAAACCCTGGAAGATGAAGCTGAAAAGAATGCAACAGGCGCTATTGCCCAGGCTCAGCTGAGGGCCGACAGGATTAGGGCCGGGCTCGAATAAACAAAAGGGGTTTTGTCATGAAACAGTGACCATCCTGATGAATGTTCCGGCTGGAAATTTCATCAGGATGTTCGTTTGTCAGCCCCCGCTCTTTTCGAGTTTTTGCATGAAGGTCTTGGCATGTACAATATACCGCACATGGGTTCCAAATCCAATCTGGCCTGTTTCATCGGAGGCCGTAACGCTGAATTTTAGTTTATTTCCGCTTATTTCGAGCAATTCCGATCTTGCGGTAACCTTCATTCCTAAGGGAGTGGCTTTTATGTGCTTAATATTAACTTCAGTGCCAACGGTTGTGTAGCCATTCTCCAAATAGGGCTGAACGCTAAGATGTGCTGTGTTTTCCATCAGCCCGATCATTGCTGGGGTAGCAAAAACATCCACAATGCCCGATTTGTAAGCTGCTGCCGTGTTTTCTGACGATACCACAATCATCAGTTCGCATGACATGCCTGGTGTAAGTAGATGTTTCATACGTTTAAAAATTTCAAAAAAACGGTCGGCTTGCATTATTCTTTCATAGAACCTAGGTCTCACTTGCTTTGTATTTTCTATTCTTTCAAGCAAAGAACATAAAAGTTTTGTAACAACGCTTAACAGCGTATTTAAACGAAAGTTTTGGCAAAAAGATTAGCTTATAACATCCTGCTAAACTACAAACTTAGGAAAAGATTTAAAGCATCCTGCAGCGATTGTTCTAAATAATTAATACCTTGCGTTCCTCAGTTAGGTTTGCGTATTAACAGGGGTTATTGAAACTAATTAACTTTTAAGAGAGAAGAACACATGAAGAGATTTCTTTTGAAACAGCATAATTGGGTTTTAACATTTTTAATGCTTATCCACAATCCTGGTTATTCTCAAAACACAGGCTGGTTTGCGCACGACACCTTCAGCCAGCCCTTTATTGCCGAAATGTATTCTTCATTAATAAAAATGGAAACAGTAAAGTTGAACAAGCTGCACCCATTTTATTACAAAAGCAACGCAACCGAGCGACCTTTTATTGAGGTGCAGGCAGGCTACCAGTTACCTGTTTATTTATTTGCGAAAGATCACGCATTTGGAAACCTGAAAATTTCCGTAAGCACACCTGTAAGTATTCTTACACTGGTCGATTTGTTCGAAAACGAAACAGCACCGGTTATTAACACCGACTATCGGTTTGGGATACAAGCATCCTTTCTATTTACTCCCGCAAAGCCCATTAACAGATTCATAAGAAACTACCACCTTACCCTGGTTCCAATTTTTCATGAAAGCACACACATTGGCGATGAATTTGCCTTGCACGGCTATCACAGGATTCCCGATTTTGCACGCATCAATGTTTCTTATGAGGCCTGGCAGGTGATAGCAGGTATTAACCGACTTCGTGATGCTCAAAAAAGGAATCTGAGTGTAGAAATCGGCTATCAAAGGCTTATGCCGTTCAAGAGCGGCTATTATAATGTGGATTCTTTTGAGGTAAAAGGGGTACCGATTTCCCCTTCACGAGACAGGGACTTATGGTTTGTCAGGGCTGAATACGTTCATCCTTTAAAATTTGGAAACGGCCGTGCAGGCGAGTGGGTGGTCTCAACCGAAGTCCGCAGGGAAACCAAGTTTGGCTATACCGTCGATAATCCCGAAAGGCGGGCCTGGTCAGCGAATACTTACCTGGGTTACAGGGTTGCTATTAAAAACACTC
>DATIKH010000093.1:0-6213 GCA_035477775.1 Bacteroidales bacterium
CCGGGATGATATGCGACCACCTGTGTCAGCAAAAATGCACCCGCATCAATTACGACCAGGCCGTTCGCATCAGGGAAATAAAACGCTTTGTGGCTGAAAATGGAATGAACAACCAGAATACAGCCAATCACCTAACCCCGGTTTCAGGCAAAAAGGTTGCCATCGTAGGCGCCGGGCCGTCCGGCCTTTCGGCAGCAAGGTTTCTGGCACAGGCAGGCTTCGAAGTGGAGGTTTTCGAATCGAAAAAACGACCCGGAGGAATGGTTTCGGGTGTTATTCCACCGTTCAGGCTTACGGATGAAGCCATTTTTGCCGATGTAAAACGCATTGAAGAAGTCGGAGTAAAAGTTCATTATTCCTTTGAGGTAAATGCCAAATCGTTTGCAGACCTAAGAGAACGGTTCCGCTATGTGGTTGTAGCTGCCGGAGCACAGAACTCAAGCAGGCTCGACATACCCGGAATGGATGCCACAGGCGTTTGCGACCCGTTGGAAATGCTCCATGAGGTTAGGAAAGGTAAAAAACCGGCCATCGGACCCGTAGTGGCTATCATCGGCGGTGGCAATACCGCCATGGATGCTGCACGAACCGCCCTTCGCCTGGTGGGAAAAGACGGGAAAGTAATCATCGTTTACCGCCGCACCATCAAGGAAATGCCCGCCGACTTAGGCGAAATAAAAGCCGTGAAGGAAGAGGGCATAGAGATTATGGAGCTTACCGCTCCGCTTCATGTGAAGCTCGAAAATGGCAAAGTCGCAGGTCTTATCTGCAACAAAATGATGCTTGGCGAAAAAGACGCTTCGGGAAGACGAAGACCTGTAGCCATGCCCGGCTCGGAGTTCGGGCTAATGGCTGATACCATCATTCCGGCAGTTGGTCAGGATTTGGCCTTCGATTTTGGAACCGGCGACTTGTTAAAAGCCAAGACCGGAAGTTATGAAACGCAATTGGAGGGGGTTTACATCGGGGGTGATGCCCACCGTGGAGCCTCGACCGCCATAAACGCCATCGGCGACGGGCGAAAGATAGCACAGGCCATTATTGACAAAGAAGGACAAAGTTTTCAGACCAGGCCGATGAACGAACGCCCGTTTCAAACCCTGAAATGGCACATGGAGCAGCGTGCCCGACGGAGCTTTGCCATAGATGTAACGGAAACATCCCTTACCGACAGGTTCAATTTCAACCTTGTGGCAAACACCCTCATGCCGGGAGAAGTAAGATACGAGGCCGGCAGGTGCTTACTTTGCGAGGAGGTGTGCAGCATCTGCACCACCGTGTGCCCAAACATGGCGTTTTTCACCTACAGCATAAAACCGGTACAATCAGACTTGGAAAAAATTGTGCCCGGAAACGGCAGTTTCGCTGTTGTAGCAGACAAGGAATTCAGCCTAAACCAACAGTTTCAAGTACTTCATATTGCCGATTGGTGCAACCAGTGCGGAAACTGCCAGACTTTCTGCCCATCGGCCGACAGGCCTTATGAAGAGAAACCCCACCTTTTCGTAAACCGTGCAGCTTTCGATGCCAATACCGAAGGGCTGTTCCTGCAACAGGATGAAGGTCGTTACACCCTGCACAGAAAAGAAAACGGAACCCTGTCGCATTTGCTCGAAACCAACACCAGCTTCGAGTATATCGTTGGCAACAATAAGATTACCCTTGATAAGAACAACCTTAAGGTAAAAAGTTTTGAATGCGCAAAAGAGCAACAAGGAGAAATATCCCTGTGGCAGGCCGCCGAAATGACCATCATGCTGGAGGGCGCCAAGCGCTTTTTTAATGGAAATGAATCAGGTTTTAAACAATAATCCACACAATACAGTCATGCAAAAGAACAAGATTGCCCTCGAAAACGCCATTAAGCGTTGCAGGGAAAAGAAAGTAATTCTGCCCACCTTCAAACAGATGCGTCAGCCGGAACTGATTCCCGAGAAAATCAGAAAAGAACTGAAAACCATGGGTTTGTGGGATTTAAACCCGCTGAACATGTTCCGTATCACCTGGAAAAACGAACCTATAGCCCATGGTGGAAGTTTTGGCGAGGTAAACCATCTGGTACTGCCCCCCGAACTTACAGGCATTCCTGCGCGGATAGTGGTTCTGGTGGGGAAGTACTTCCCCACGGGCGCGCATAAGGTTGGGGCTACCTTCGGTCCATTGGTAGAAAAACTCATAAACGGGCAGTTCGACCCCACATGGCAGAAAGCGCTTTGGCCATCGACCGGAAACTATTGCCGGGGCGGGGCTTACGACTCATACCTGCTGGGTTGCGAATCCATCGCAGTATTGCCCGAAGGCATGTCGAAGGAAAGGTTCGACTGGCTTCACAAGATGGGCGCTGAGATTTTTGCCACCCACGGCACCGAGAGCAATGTGAAGGAGATTTACGACAAGGTGAAGGAACTTCTTTCGCTGCGGGGCGACGAGATCGTGAATCTCAACCAGTTTGAGGACATGAACAATCCGCTCTGGCATTACTCGGTAACCGGCCCGGCCATGGAAGAGGTGTTCCGGTCGCTGCCTGGCAAAAAGAAACTGAGCGGTGTGTTCCTCACACAAGGCTCGGCCGGTACGCTGGCAAGCACCGATTACCTGCGCGAGAAGCACCCGCACCTGAAGGTTTGTGCCGGGGAGGCCCTTCAGTGCCCTACCCTGCTCTACAACGGCTATGGCGACCACCGCATCGAGGGTATCGGCGACAAACACATACCTTGGGTGCACAACATCCGCAACATGGACCTGGTGGCAGGAATTGACGACAACCCCAACATCCGCCTGATGCGCCTGTTCAATGAGCCTGCCGGCAAGGAATTCCTTATTAAAGAAGCAAAAATAGACCCCGAACTGGTGGCCAGACTTAATCTGTTGGGTATTTCGGGCATTGCCAATATGATGGGTTGCATCAAGTTGGCAAAATATTTCGAAATGACCTCTGACGATGTGCTCTTCACCGTGGCCACCGATTCGATGGAGATGTACCAATCGCGTATGGCCGAGGAAACCGGCAAACACGGCACATTCACCCCATTGCATGCAGCCATCAGCTTTGAGGCCGACCTGAAGGCTGTCGCTACCGACCACATGATCGAGATGACCTATTATCAGAAAAAGCGGATGCACAACCTGAAGTATTTTACCTGGATCGAACAGCAGGGCAAGACCGTAGAGGAGTTGAACGCACAATGGTACGATGCAGATTACTGGAAAAAACACCTCAACCGTGCCGACGCTCTGGATGAGCAGATCGAAGCCTTTAACAGGGAAACGGGTGTAATAAATGCGTACCTTTGATAGAAAACCATTTTAAACCATTGATTTTCAGCAGCAACGCAGCAATGGAAGGAAAGTTTATTTACGAATGTATCACCTGTGGGAAGCAGTATGGTGCTGACCAGATCATTTATCTGTGTCATTCGTGCCGGGCATCGCAAACTCCCGGGCAACCACCTGCAGGGATTCTGAGGGTTTTGTACGATTTCAAAGAGGTTAAGAAACGGGTTGGGAGCTATGCCAATCTGAAAAAAAACCGCTTTTTGGATATACTTCCTTACGAGAGCAACCAAAGCCTGCCCGGCTTAAAAATAGGACAAACCCCATTGTATCTTCAAACCCGTTGGGGCGGCAACGAACTTCCTTACAAGTTGTATCTCAAGGACGATTCACAAAACCCAACCTTTTCATTCAAAGACAGGGCTTCGGCAGTGGTTTCGGCTTTTGCGCGCGAGCGGGGAGTAAAAACTTTGGTGGCAGCAACCACCGGAAATGCAGGGTCGTCGTTAGCCGGAATATGCGCAGCCCAGGGGCAAAAAGCCATCATCATGGTGCCACAGAGTGCTCCCGTGGCGAAGCTCACGCAGGTGATCATGTATGGCGCAACCTTGGTTCCGGTAAAAGGAACCTACGACGATGCCTTCGACCTGAGTGTTGAAGCCACGAACCATTTCGGGTGGTACAACCGCAACACCGGATTCAACCCCCTGACCATTGAAGGAAAGAAAACCGTGGCCCTGGAGTTGTTAGACCAGTTCGAGGGGCGGGTACCTGACCACATCTTCCTACCTGTGGGCGATGGCGTGGTAATTTCGGGCGTTTACAAAGGATACGAGGATTTAATGAGGTTAGGATACATTGACCACATGCCCGCGATTGTTGGCGTGCAATCGAGCGGAAGCGACAACCTGGCGCGACATCTGCACACCGACATTTTCAAGGCCTCACCAAGCCACACAATAGCCGACAGCATTTCGGTTGACATTCCCCGGAATTTTTTCATGGCAAAAAATTTCGTTAAGAAATACAACGGCAACATCATCGCAGTGAGCGATGAACAGATCATCGAAGCCGCTGCAGAACTGGCAAGCAATACAGGCATTTTTACCGAGCCGGCATCGGCAGCGTCGTTTGCCGGGTACCAGGTTTATGCAAGGGAGAACAGAATACTGCCGGGTAGCGAAAACCTGGTGCTTCTCACCGGCAGCGGACTGAAAGACCTGAAATCGTTTGCCACCAAAGCCCGCATACCCGAACCGGTGAATCCCGACATTGAATCTCTAAAAGCATTTTTGAAATGATCAGGTTTGTTCTTAACGGCGCCGAAGTAAATTTTGCCGGCGACCCCCGCCGAACCCTACTGGATTACCTGCGCAACGACCGCCGCCTCACCGCCGCAAAGGATGGTTGCTCCGGGCAAGGGGTTTGCGGGGCATGCACAGTAGAAATAGATGGAAAGGCACGACTGGCTTGTATGATACCCATGGAAAAGCTTCAAGGGGCAGAGGTATTGACCCTCGAAGGCTTTCCGGAGTACGTAAAACAGGTTTTGGTGAACTCTTTCGTAAACAAGGGCGCGGTGCAATGCGGATTTTGTATTCCTGGTTTTATCAGCCGCACCAAAGTGCTGCTGCAAAACAATCCCAGCCCGACCATTGAAGCAATCCGCCAGGCCATCAAACCCCATTTGTGCCGTTGCACGGGCTACAAAAAGATTGAGGAAGGAATCCTTGAAGCCTCCTCCGCCCTGCGCGAAAACAAGTTGGTGGAACTGAACCACACCTGCGGTTGCGTAGGCACTCCTCAGCCAAAGTATCAGGCTGCCCAAACCGCTGCAGGGAAAAGAGCCTTTGTTGACGACCTGTTTTTCGAAGGGATGCTGTTTTCTGCCCTCAAATTCAGCGACCACCCCAAAGCCATCGTAAAAAAAATTCATACAGCCGAAGCCCAAAAAGTGGCCGGAGTACACCGCATATTCACCGCTGCCGATATTCCCGGCAAAACCCATGTCGGGCTGATTTACCTTGATTGGCCTGTGATGGTTGGCCCGGGAGAAACCACAAATTTTATTGGCGATGTGATTGCAGGAGTGGTTGCCGATACCGAGGCCATTGCCCGCAAGGCAGTTGACCTTATCGAAGTGGAATACGAAGTGCTTCGACCTGTAACCGATGTTTTTGAGGCACTGGAAGGCGACAGGGTGCATCCCTCGAAGCCAAACTGGTTCAATACCACAAAGTTCACCGTAGGAAATATTGAAGAGGCTTTTGAAAAGGCAAAATATTTTTCTAAAGGACGCTTCGAAACACAACGGGTTGAACATGCATTTCTGGAAAAGGAATCGGCTGTTGCGCTGCCCGGCGAGAACGGTGAAATGGTTCTTTACAGCCAGGGTCAGGGTGTGTATGTTGACCGGAAGCAGGTAGCTCTGGTGCTGGGCATCCCAGAAGATAAACTTAGGGTTGTGCAGGTTGAGAACGGCGGCGCCTTCGGGGGCAAGGAAGACCTGAGCGTGCAGGCCCAGGCAACCCTGTTTGCATACCTTCTGCAAAAGCCTGTAAAACTCACCCTGAGCCGCAGCGAATCCATAAGGCTTCACCCCAAAAGACATCCGATCTTTATCGACATGGAACTTGCCGCCGATGAGCATGGAAAAATCTTAGGGATGAAACTCCTGGCCACCGGCGACACAGGGGCTTATGCATCCGTCGGTACCAAGGTGATGGAAAGGGTTGCCGGCCACGCAGCGGCAGGTTACTACATACCCAATGTGAGCATCGAAGCCCGTACGGTTTATACCAACAACCTCCCCAGCGGAGCCATGCGGGGCTTCGGGGCAAACCAGGTGAGTTTTGCCCTGGAAACGAGCATCGACGAGATCTGCTACCAGGCCGGGTTCGACCGCTGGAAGTTCCGGTTCGACAATGCCCTCACCGATGG
>DATIKH010000094.1:0-35978 GCA_035477775.1 Bacteroidales bacterium
GCAAGCCAGATCTGGTCCATTCCTACCAGCTGTGCGCCAAGAACATCTGTTTTGGGATCATCTCCGATAATAACCGACTCTTCAATCCGTGCCCCTGTTTTTTTAAAGGCAAATTCAAAAATACGCCTGTCGGGTTTTTGGGCCCCGGCATCTTCGCTCACTATAACATGCTCAAAATATTGACCTATACCTGTTGCTTCAATTTTCTGATACTGAATTTCCGAAAACCCATTGGTGATGATATGTAAGGTGTATTTCCCGAAAAGGTAAGTAAGTATCTCCAGCGCACCGGGAAGCAGGTTGGTTTGCAAAGGGCTCAACCGGATGTATTCCGAAGCAAATTTTCCGGCCATGCCATGGTCAATCCCGTATGTTTTCAAGGTTTCTGCAAAACGGGTAATATTCAGGTACTCTTTAGAAATTTCTTGTTTTTTGTACCGCTCCCAAAGGGGTAAATTTATACGGGTGTATGTCTGATAAAAAGCTTCGAAATCTGTTGCGCCAAGTTGGCTGAGCCCGAAAGCCTGATAAAGTTGCAAAATGGTTTCGCGGTTGTTGCGGTCAAAATCGTAAAGGGTTCTGTCAAGGTCAAAAAAAATGTGCCGGTATCGTTTCATAAGCAATGGCCAATAAGGCCTGAAGTTTTTTGCAAGTTACTCTTTAATTTAAAACATTCATTACAAATCCAGGATTGGTTTTTTTTTCAATTGAATCAATCTGAAATTGCCGCGAAAATCAGCCGGCTCGTCAAAAACAACTTTTAGATCGGTGTTGTTTAAAATCGAATCGAAATCCCTTGCAATATCGGTCATCAGGAAATTTGCAAATATATTTATTAGCCGGCGGAGCCAGGAAGCTTTCCTGCCTTTACGCACGAATTTATCATATACAGCCAGACGGCCGCCCTGCTTCAATACGCGCTCTGACTCTTTTATGCAAGCAATTGGATCCGGAATTACAGCAAGAATCAAATGTAGTATGACTTTCTCAAAATAGTTATCAGCAAATCTGAGCGCCTGACCATCCATTACTGCCACCTGAACATTCAACTTGAGCCTGCGATTCCGCTCTGCAATCCTTTTTACCATCGATGGGGTTATATCGGTTGCAAAAATTTCGCAACCTGCAGGCAAAAACTCTAAGTCAAGGCCGGTCCCGGCTCCAACAATCAAAACTTTTTCACCCGGTTTTACATCCAGAGAATCAATAGATTTCTTACGCGATTTCTTAAAAATGAACGCAAAATAATCATATACAGGAGCATAAAGCGTGTATCTGAACCTGTTCCATTGATTGCTTTTGTGCTTCATCTGCTAAAAATATAACCATAACATACCTTATGCTGGAAAAACAGTATAATTTGGAAGAATTAAGGTTTGCCCATACTTCCTATCCGCTTCAGTCAATATTATTATACCTTACCTGCACTCAGTAAACAATAACGTACTTTCTTTTCTCAAAAAATGCATTTGAGATATTTTTAACCTTAAAGGATCAGGCATCCGGAATCACCGGCTCCACCAATCGGGTCAATTTGTCCAAAGATTCCTGCCATCCTAAATAGCACATTTCTACCGGTATGACCGATGGAATCCCCTCCTGAACTATTCTAAGGTCGGTACCGCAAGAAACTTCCCTGATCCAAACCGAAGTTGTCATTTCTCCAGGCAAATTCGGGTCGTCGAATGTTTCGATGTGCTTTAAAAATTCGTTCGGTTTTATTTCCAAATACTTTCCTGTCCAGGCATGCTCATGTCCTGTAGAAAAGTTGGTGAATGACATTTTATAGGTTCCACCTGCACGAAGGTCAAAGTGGTGCACCGCACATAAGAATCCGTAAGGCGTGATCCATGTTGCCAATGCATTTGGTTGGGTAAAGGCACGAAAGACTTTCTCGGTTGGTGCCTTCAGCACCCTGTGTAATGTAACGCTGTTTTTAGGCTCCATAGAATTCGATTTTTGTGAATGATTCTACCTGCATGGGTAATCATATTCAGGTTCAGTAAGCAAAACATTCAGATATTGATATATTTGATTGCTTGATGTTTTTTAAATTAGACCCTGAGGCAACCACGAAACCCCCTCACCCCATAATATGACGAAGCGCCATTATGATAGGTAAAAACTTGGCCATAGCGGCGATCACAAAACAGGGCGCCACCCAATTTCCTGATTTCCATAGGGGTTTTTACCCAGCTTGATGTTTTGGTATCGAAATTGCCAAGATTCTGAAGGACCCTGTATTGTTCCTCAGATAAAAGGGAGATTCCCATGGAAAGAGCCATTGCAACAGCACTGTTGTGAGGTTTAAAGGTTTTTCTTGATTCAAGCGCATCGCTGTCGTAGCAGACGTTTCTACGGCCATCGGGACTTTCGGGCGAACAATCGTAAAACAGGAATTCGCCCGTAGTGTTATCCTTACCAACTACATCAGGTTCTCCTCCCGAAATTTCCATTTCGTGCAGCGACCAAAGCTTTTCAGGAGTTTTCAAAAGTTTCTCCTGCACTTCTGCCCATTGGAGGCCTTCGTGGCGACGCATATTATTCTCAAAGCGGGCCTTAAGGACTCTAAGCAGTTCATGTCCTTTTTCTGGCGGAAGGATATTCTTAGGTTCGATTTCCATCTGGTATTGTAAAAAAATCCATTATTATATTAACAAAACCAGACACCGGAAGTTTTTGGAGCTGCTACTTTTTTACTTCCCGCGGGGTTGATTACTCTTTTCTCCCTATAAAGATTGTTAATGGATAGGCCCCTCCTTCGAGCAAATATTCGTCGTAAATACCATCTAAAACCTGGGTTTCCATAGAAAAGCCGCATTCTTTAATAGCTTTGATCCATGTATCCAGCGAAAACAGCCCTCCTACCGATTTCTCAACGTGGGTAGTAAGTCTGCCTTTCTGGCGAATAAGATAGACCATCGTAATATCGTAGGTATTTGGAACATACGGATTTATATAGTTATTCTCAAACAGGGTAATTTGCGTATCACCCTTTTCGCCGGAGTAAACAAAATTATTGTTCTGGAAGGTCTCTTTTGTTTTACCAACGATGAGCAACACACCGCCGGGTTTCAAATGTATGGCTGCTGTGAAAAGGGCTTTTTTCAAATCTTCCAACGAGGCCATATAATCAATGGAATCCGGAATAGCCACACAATCGAATTGGCGGTTCAGCCGGAAGGATCTCATATCACCTTCATGGTATTCAATTTCAGGATTTGCCTCCCTTGCCTTATTTAGCATTCCTAAGCTGATATCGACCCCGGTCATTTGAAAATGTCTCTTAAAAATGCGGTCGTGACCTCCAGCACCGCATCCTAGATGCAATACCGTTAGCACAGGTTCTAAAGCTGTTTTGTTCATCAACCGGATATATTCTGCGGTTTCCTTTTCATAATCGGCCGGATCAGCCAAAAAATCTTCGGTCCAGGCTAACTCATTATATGTAATCCAATTTGCTGACACTTTAATTCCTCCTTCCATTTAAAATTTAGATAAAACTTACTTCTCCTTAAAAATTCTTTTTTAAAGGCAGCTGGGACGATTTTTTATACCAATCAAAAAAGGGTTGTATTTTCTTCTTTTTCAATGCCTTGATAAGGATATTTATAAAAAATATCCTACTCTGGCTACGTTGTAGCTGTATTACGACCAGATCTGAAGCCAAATTTACAATTCTCAAGGAGATATTCGCAAATATAGAATAGAACCAGAATGCTATGATTGAAAATTTTCATGCAGGAATAAGAACAATGGGAGGGTGGTTATATTATTCCTAAAAGTATAAAAAGTAATTTACATTTGTAATATCGCCGTAATGTTTTACAATAAAATCCAAAGTTCAAATTTGTAAATATCATTTTAGTAAGTTTACATTGTTAACATTAAATATTCTCACGTGTTGTGTTAAAATAGTTTTTTAACTGTTAAGCAATGTTTTATAGTGTTTTTTTAAATTTCTAAACGTAAATAACCTGGATATTGGATAAACACAAGGGTATAAAAGATTAAAAGTCGAATTTATAACCATATAAAATTAGATTAAAATGTACTATTTCAGTATTTTAACACGTTTATTTAAATCTAAATTCTAAATAAAATGAAAAATTTGTGGCTCTATTTGACGAAACTTTCATACTATTTTTGAATTTTTTAATTTACACAATTATAATAATTTACAAATTTTATCTTGATTATTAATTTAAAAAAATATTGAATTTATTTTTGTAAATTATCATAATTTTCACATTTTGAAACTCTGGTAATCGATTTTATAATAAATTTACAAAAAAATAACTGTGTTTAGATAAGTGAATTGTTATGATTGACCGGGTGCAAAAAGTAATTCAACAAAAGAAACTCAGTGCGTCGGGGTTTGCCGACCTTATTGGTGTACCCAGATCTACTATTTCCCACATCCTGTCTGGTCGCAATAATCCCAGTTTGGAGTTTTTGCAAAAAGTGCTTGATGCTTTTCCCGATGTGCAAACAGAGTGGCTGATTCGTGGAAAAGGTAATATGATGGCTTCGGAAAGCACCCTCTTTTCTGACGGTGGCATGGCTGCCCAGTCTGTTGCTGAAATCAAAGAAGCCAGCCACAAGGTGCCTGAACCCATGCTTAAAGGGAGTAGCCGCAGTACTCATTCCACCTTACCTTTCCCAGAATCGGTTGAATCGGTTGTTGATGAAGATTCCAGGGTTAAAACTCCCTTACGGAAAGATATTCTGGAAGGAAAGCCTGGGGTGGTTCTGCCCGAAATTACTGAAAGCACAGGTAAACCATCGAAAAAAAATCAGAAATCGTCCAAAGAGATATACCGGGTTTTGTTTTTTTATTCGGATGGCACTTTTTCGGAATTTAGTCCTGTTAATCAGGATTAAAACCTCTCGAGTTCTGAAAAGAAAAAATTACATTCCCTAATCGCATTTTCATCACTATCAGAGCCGTGCACTGCGTTTTGCTCCACGCTTGCTCCGAACAATTTCCGCAAGGTTCCTTCGTCGGCTTTTTTGGGGTCGGTAGCTCCGATTAACTTTCTGTAGTCTGGTACAGCCATTTCTTTTTCTAAAATAGCTGCTACTATCGGGCCATTGCTCATAAACTTGGTAAGCCTGGCATAAAAATGCTGTCCTCGGTGTACCTCGTAAAACTTTTCGGCCTCATGCAAGGATAGTTGAAGGTATTTCATGGCCGAAATCCTGAATCCTGCTTCATTTATTCTAGCAAGGATGTGACCTACGTAACCATGTTTCACGGCATAAGGCTTTATCAGGGTAAGTGTTAATCTGCCATTTTCCATAGGATTCGGTTTATAGATTTTAATTAGACCTGATTCGGCAACAGATATGAAGTATAAAAATAATTAATCTTTTCCTAAAACTCAAAATCAGTCTTTTTTTTACCTTTGCCCTGATTTTTAATGAATGAGACCAGATTTGGATCCAATAGTTACCCGAAAAATAAAACAACTTCTTTCGGACAAGCAATTGCCTATTTCCATCGTTACGCACACTAACCCCGACGGCGATTCAGCCGGGTCATCGTTGGGTCTTTATGGCTTTTTGCTAAGTGAGGGTTTTTCGAAGGTAAAGGTTGTTTCGCCCGATTCCTTACCTCGGTTTTTACACTGGTTGCCCTGGCAAAATGAAATAATTATTGCTGAGAATAACCTTAAAGAAGCTGAGCGAATTATCAGGGAATCTGCGGTGGTGTTTTGTCTTGACTTCAATGGTTTTGGCAGGGCAAACTCTCTGGCAACCATCCTTTCAGCATCAAAAGCTATTAAAATTCTGGTTGACCACCATCCCGAACCCGAGCCGGTGTTTGATATTGTATTGTCGGACGTAGCCGCAAGCAGCACTGCCGAACTGGTTTACAGGTTGATTGTTTCCCTTGGATGCAAGGAGCCTGTAATGCTACAGATTGCCGAGTGTTTGTATGCCGGAATTGTAACCGATACAGGGTCATTTAGTTACTCCTGTAATCATCCAAATACCTACCTGATTACCGCCAGCTTAATTGCATCGGGAGTGGATGGTGAAAAATTGCACCGGCTTATTTACCACAACTACTCGGAGGATAGAATGAGGTTGTTGGGTTTATGCCTTGGAGAAAAACTTGAGGTGTTGTCCGAAAAGAATGCAGCCTTCATTAGTCTGAGTCGCGATGATTTGGCCAGGTATAATCATGCAACAGGCGATACGGAAGGCTTTGTGAATTATGCCATGAGCATAGAGAATATTACCTTTGCTGCGCTTTTCATAGAAAAAGACGATCACGTGAAAATTTCATTTCGCTCGGTCGGGGATATTGATGTAAATTTGTTTGCCAGAAAGTATTTTTGCGGCGGTGGGCATAAAAATGCTTCCGGTGGGAAAAGTTCTGAGTCGCTGATTCAAACTGTAAACCGTTTTCGTGACCTGGTAAACAACAACTTTTAATTCGCACATAGCCTGTGAGAAACCATTTTGTCCGGATGCACATAATTGCTTGGCTTTTTGTTTTTCTTGTAGTAGCCTGTGGGCCCGCTCAGGAAGAAAGGCGTCTGCCCGACCGGCAGGAATTGCAAAAAACCCTCGAAGCAGCCAACCGGATCATGATCGAAGTAGAAAAACAGGAAATTGCTGATTTTGTTGAACGCCATAACTGGGTAATGCATGAGACAGGCACCGGGTTGTGGTATCATATTTATCAAGCTGGCGACGGAAGACAGACTCAGGGTGGCGATGTTGCCGTAATTCATTACAGCATCCATTTGCTTACCGGAGACCTTGTATATTCATCGCAAGGCAAGGAACCAAAGGAATTTCGCATTGGCAGGGGTGGTGTTGAACCCGGATTGGAAGAGGGAATTCTGCTGATGCGGCTGGGCGATAAAGCACGGTTTATAATGCCATCGCACCTGGCACATGGCCTTCCGGGCGATGGCGTCAGGATTCCGGCAAGAGCCACGATCCTTTATCACGTTGAGTTGATTAACCTTTTATAAAACAACCTTTGTGGAGAAATTCGAGCGGGCACGTTCATGTACAAATCGCCAGATTTAGTTCATACATGCAAGCCATTTCCAATAAATTTCATTAACAATTTTGATGTAACCAGTATTTTCTCAAATCAGCGATGGAAAACCACAATTTAGTTGCATCATACCTTAAACCATTTAAAATTTTTTACGAATGAAAAACTTAAAATTATTTGTTTTGCTTCTGGCGGTAACTTTCACAGCTGCCTGTTCACTAAACCCATTCAACCGGTTCAAACAAACCGAATCGGGCATTTCATACAGGTTTCATATCAATACCGACGATGGTGCTAGTCCTGAGGTTGGCAAACTGGTTTCCCTGGAGCTTGTTTACCGCGATTCAAAAGACACCGTTTTGATGGACACACGCAATCTGGGAACGCCCTTTATCTTGCAATTTATAGAATCGGAGTATTCAGGCGACATTTTCGAAGCGATTGGTATGATGACCGTAGGCGACAGTGCAACATTTAAACTTGATGCTGAGCAGTTTTTCACACTTACAGCAAAAATGCCTTCGATGCCCGAAACCATTGAGCCGGGTTCACAGCTTACATTTGATATCAAGCTGCTGAATGTAATGACCGAGGAAGAATACATGGTAGAAATGGAGCGTATGGCCGAAGAGCAAAGGCTGAAGCAGGAAGAATTGGGAAGGGCTGAACCAGGCCTTTTGGAAAATTTCCTGAAGGAAAACAACATTGTTGCCACTCCTCGTCCGAGCGGCCTTATTTACATTGAACAAACCAAAGGAACCGGTGCAGGAGTTACTTCAGGTCAAACTGTTTCGGTACATTATGAAGGACGTTTGCTTGACGGTACAGTTTTCGACTCCAGTCGCGAAAGAGGAACCCCCATTGAATTTCAAATCGGAGTAGGACAGGTAATTCCGGGCTGGGACGAAGGCATCAGCCTTATGCGTGCAGGCGGTAAGGCTCAGCTTATCATTCCTTCACATTTAGCTTATGGCCCTCAGGGTGCTGGAGATGTAATACCTCCATATTCGACCCTTATTTTCGACGTCGAGCTAATTGAAGTGCGCTAATTGTTTTTCCTGCTCAGGGTTCCACGCTGAAAGGAATGATGGAATTTCAAGTAATTCATTTTGTTTGTCCTATTGAAAGCATATTGCTGGATTAGCCCGCTTTTTTGGCTATTGACATCAAGCATCATTTCTTTGCAATTACGGCATTCACACATAGATATTACAATTTAAAATTCAAATTTCTATGACCATTCTTCAAATCACCTGGGATGTAAGCCCGGTTATCTTCACCATTGGTTCTCTTTCGATTAGGTGGTATGGGCTGTTTTGGGCGCTTTCCTTTTATCTGGGATACGAAATCATCTCGCGGATTTTTAAGAGGGAAAGCGTTCCACAGGAGCAAGCCGACAAGCTGTTAATATACATGGCAATCGGAAGCATCATAGGGGCGCGGCTTGGCCATTGTTTCTTTTATGATTTCAATTATTTCATTCAAAACCCCATTGAAATCCTTAAAATCTGGCAAGGGGGTTTAGCGAGCCATGGAGGCGCCATTGGAATTCTGGTTGCTCTTTATTTTTATCAGAAAAAGGTAAGCAACAAGTCCTTTGTGTGGCTTCTCGACAGGCTGGTAATACCCATAGCGCTGGGTGCTTTTTTCATTAGAATGGGCAACCTGATGAATTCAGAAATATACGGACTTGAAACCGGTTTGCCGTGGGGATTCATTTTTGTAAGAGCCGGTGAAACAGTGGCAAAACACCCAACACAATTTTATGAAGGAATTCCTTACTTGCTGTTGTTCCTTACATTGGGATGGCTTTATCTTAAAAAATCAAAAGTGCTACCACCCGGATTTTTAATGGGATTGTTTGCAATCGTAATGTTTTCGGTGAGGATTCTGGTAGAATTTGTGAAGCTTGACCAATCGCCATTCGAAGCCAATATGGCTTTAAATATGGGTCAGATTCTCAGCATACCGTTACTAGTCGCTGGTATAGTTATTATGATCTGGTCTTTGAAACGTAAGCAGGAGCCGGTGGCAACTAAAAAGTAATCTATTGCCTGTACAACAAAAATATGCTCGTCCGTTTATGCAGGTCGGGCATATTTTTTTTCCAATTAACAACCGGTTGTGATTTAATGAATTCTGATGTTAGGGTTAGATCGCATGCCACACAAAGTAAAGTATCCGGTCTGAGTATTTCTACCATAGCCGTCATCAGTTGATTGTTACGAAAAGGAGTTTCCATAAAAATCTGTGTTTGCGAATCTTTCCAGGCTGCAAGCTCCAGTTGCTTCAGTTTTCGGGCTCTTTCGGTTTTGTCAATGGGCAGGTATCCATGAAATGCAAACTGCTGGCCGTTGAAGCCAGAAGCCATCAATGCCAGTAAAATGGACGAAGGACCAACCAGCGGAACTACCGGTATGCCATTTTGATGGGCCAATAAAACCACTTCATGACCTGGATCGGCAATGCAGGGACAACCTGCCTCTGATATAAGACCAATGTTCTTGCCATTCAACATCATCTGAACAAACTCAGGCAAATCACCTTCAGATGAATGTTTGTTGAGAAGGAAGAACTGAACCTCGTCGAAAGAACGGAGGTATCCTGCAGCCCGTAAGAACCTGCGTGCTGTTCGCAAATTTTCGACAATAAACATGTCAAGTCCGTTCACAACCTCCGAATTATGGGCTGGCAGAATGGCTTGAATGTTCTCACTGCCTAAAGAGGCAGGAATCAGAAACAATCTTCCTGTTTTTGAGGACAATGTACGCCTTATTTAAGGTTTAGGTTTGTTTTTCTATCCATGGCAAACTGCTCAGATCAATATTACCTCCCGATAAAATAAGTCCGATTTTCTTTCCGGAAAACCGGCCGGGGTTCTCTAACAAAACTGCCAAAGGAAGCACACCACTAGGTTCTACAACAATTTTCATTCGCTCCCAAATAAGGAGCATAGCTTTAATGATAGATTCTTCTGAGGCTGTAAGCACATCAGCAACACCATTCATAATTATCGGAAAGGTAAGGCTGCCCAGGGAAGTGCGTAAGCCGTCGGCAATGGTGTTTGGTTTTATGGAAGGAACGAATTTTTTCTGATTGAACGATTGCCAGGTGTCATTGGCTTGCAAAGGCTCAGCGGCTATTATTTTGGTGCCTGGCGAAAAGTACCTGGCCGCAAGGATGGTTCCACTCAATAAGCCTCCGCCTCCAACCGGTGTTGCAACATAGTCAAGATCAGGTACTTCTTCTACTAATTCGGCGCAAGCGGTGCCCTGACCTGTGATGACCCTGTAGTCGTTGTATGAATGAATTTCGACAGCGCCTGCTTTCTCCTTCAGCGATTGAAGTGCACTTTCCCGGTCTTGCAAGGTGGGATTGCAAAATGTTATTTTTCCTCCGTAATCCTGAACTGCCGCAATCTTTATTCTGCTCGAATTGCTGGGCATTACCACGTAGGCATTTATACCCTGCAATCTGGCTGCCAGTGATAAAGCTTGTGCATGGTTGCCTGATGAGTGGGTACAAACACCCTTTTGGGCATCATCGCGGCTTAGGGTGGAGACGGCAAAACTCGCTCCCCGGATTTTAAATGCTCCACCTTTTTGGAAATTTTCACATTTAAAAAAAAGCGAAGCTCCTGTCAACTTGTTGAGGGTACTGCTTGTAAGTACCGGGGTAATGCGTGCGTATGGTTTAATTATTTCTCTGGCACGCAAAAGTTCTTGGGCGGTTGGCTCTTTTTCCATTTTGTTTTAAAGCTACTGATGATTTGGGTTTTTAAGGCTTTGTGCAATCACTTCACAGGATTTATTAAGCAAATTGTAAACCTTCTCAAAATCAGCTAAATTTCCATAATAGGGATCCGGTACTTCCAGGTTTTTTTCTGGTTCGACCCGGTTCAAGATGAGTTCAACTTTTTGACGGTGTGTTTGATTTCTGGCCATTTCCAAAAGGTTGCGGTAATTTTCCCGATCCATGGCAAAAATTATATCGAAATTATCGAAATCCTCGGGTGCAAATCCTCTGGCCTTTTGCCCGGAAATATCAATACCATTGCGCAAAGCTATTTCGATTGACCTGCTATCAGGGCTTTCGCCACTATGATAGGAAGATGTACCTGCCGAATCGACTATACCCTTTAGTCCGTATGCCTTAAGTTTTTCTTTCATTATTCCTTCTGCCAGAGGCGACCTGCAAATATTGCCTAAACAAACCATCAAAATATTCATAAATTCTTCAATTAAAATAAATTGTAAAAGCCCGAACACAATCCATTTAGGGTGAATCCGGGCTTTGGTATTCTGGTTGTAAATATTAAATCTTCGATTTTATCATGCCTTCCAACTCCTCGAAGCATTTTTTGTAGCTTTTGTCCGTGTCAACCAGGTTTTTTACAGTTTTGCAGGCATGCAGAACCGTAGCGTGGTCTTTGTTTCCACATTGACTTCCAATGACAGCCAAAGAGGATTTGGTAAATTGCTTAGAGAAATACATTGCCAGTTGCCTTGCCTGAACAATTTCTCTTTTTCGGGTATTGGAATGCAATTTTTCAACCTGAAGGCTAAAATAATCGCAGACCACTTTTTGAATGTAGTTTACCGTGATTTCACGAGGGTTGTTTTTTACAAACCTTTCGATTACAGCAACTGCAAGCTCAGGAGTAATTTCTTTTTTATTCATAGAAGCCTGAGCCAGAATGGAAATCAAGGCGCCTTCCATTTCACGGACGTTGGTAGTAATCCTTGTGGCAATCAAATCGATTACAGCCTGAGGCATGGTAACTCCGTCGTTATAAAGCTTCTTCTGGAGTATGGCTACCCTGGTTTCAAAGTCAGGTGGCTGGAGGTCGGCCGATAGGCCCCATTTGAATCTTGAAAGGAGTCTGGGCTCTATGCCTACCATTTGAACCGGAGCCATATCACTGGTTATGACTATTTGTTTGCCGTTCTGATGCAGATGGTTAAAAATATGAAAGAAAACATCCTGGGTCTTTTCTTTTCCGGCAAGGCAAAAGATGTCATCAACAATCAGAACGTCTATCATTTGATAAAAATGAATGAAGTCGTTCTGATTATTGTTCTTTACGGAGTCAATAAATTGATTAGTAAATTGTTCGGCTGGTACGTAAAGTACGGTCTTATCAGGAAAATTGTTTTTTACTTCAATGCCTATGGCATGGATCAGGTGCGTTTTTCCAAGACCGTTGCCGCTATAAATCAGCAACGGGTTAAAACTGGTTTTACCCGGGTTCTGCCCCACAGCCAGGCCGGCACTTCGTGCAAGCCGGTTGTTGTCGCCCTGAACAAAATTGTCGAAATTGTAAATCTCATTAAGTTGCGAATGGATATTTACCTTTTTTAAGCCCGGTATTACAAAAGGGTTGGGAATGCTTTTCCCGGTTTCTTTTCCTATGTTGATTGGCAAGGTTACTGGAGGGTTCTGTAAAACTTTTCGGTTAAGAGCGGGTGCCTGAACGGTAACCGGCACGGCGGAGGCAATTCCATTAAAATCGTTATCCATTACTATGCTGTACTCAAGCCTGCCATCAATACCAAGCTCGCGCCTGATGGTTTTTTTGAGCAAATCAATATAATGCTCTTCCAGCCATTCGTAAAAAAACTGACTTGGTACCTGTATGGTCAATATGTTGTTTATTAGCTTAACCGGTTTAATTGGGGTAAACCAGGTGTTAAAACTATTTGGGCTGATGTTGTCTTTGATAATGCTCAGGCATTTCTTCCAAACCTCCTCACATAATTTCTCCATTATTACTCTATTATAGAAAGTAAATCAAATATTGACTACCCAATTTTATTTAAAGCTGAAAATCAACCAGACGCAGAATTTTTTGTCTGTTAAGAATTTCTTAACAAATTTTAGCCTAAAATAGTGAATAAAAAAGTACATCGTCTATTGATTTTGTTAAATAATTTTCGTATTGGATTCGACAAATTTTTCGTTAGTGTTTTCGTTGAAGATCGCTTCTATCAAGCCAATCCTGACTCCTCCAAATCCAGTTTGAGCAATTGTGACCGGTTGGTTCCTGGCATTGTTTGCGACCACAGGTGGGTCGAGCAGGGTATGGGTATGTCCACCCAAAATAACATCGGTAAAATAGGTTTCTCCAGCCAATTTCATGTCACTGATCTGATCGTGACTGTATTGAAACCCTAAGTGCGAAAGGCAAATGATTAAATCACAGTTATGGCGATTTTTTAATTGTGATTCAGTTTCACGGGCCATTTCTACCGGATCGAGATATACGGTATCTCCGATTTGCACAGGCGAAACCAGCCCCGCCAGATTTATACCCAATCCGTAAATTCCAATTTTTACTCCATTTCTTCTAAATACCAAATGAGGTTTTACTTTATCATGAAGCTGGGTTCTGCTAAAGTCGTAATTTGATGAAACAAATGGAAATTGAGCATTTGGAAGCACATCATAGAATCCCTGAAGGCCATTGTCGAACTCGTGGTTGCCCATAGTGGCGGCATCGTAGCCCATCTGGCTCATGAGTTTTAGTTCAGGAACACCACCAAAAAGATTGAAATAGGGGGTACCCTGAAAAATGTCGCCGGAATCGAGCAGAAGCAATTCAGGATCTTGTAGCCTTGCCTGTCTAACGAAGGCGGCCCGTCTGGCATACCCTCCCATGCCCGGAAACTGTGGATCGCTGGCAGGAAAAGGATCTAGTCGGCTGTGTGTATCATTGGTATGTAGTATCGTAACCTTTTTGAGGTTTTGTTTTATGGAAGCCCAAAGGGAAAATCCTCCCAGTGCTGCAGCACCGGTAACTCCGGCCATTGCCAGAAATTTTCTGCGACTTAATTGAATCATAGTAGTGATATAAATTATAGGCAGGTTCTTAATCCAATACCTTTATCCGGCCATCGAGTTTCGCAGTCAGCTCAAGATTTAAAGCATTTTGATTTTGCATGTGCGAAACGATGGCTTCCCGAACCCTGATCCCAACAACTTCAGAGTTTACAGGGTTGAGAAAAAAATCCATTTGATCACCACCCTCGGCCAGAAAATCAGAAGTGACAACTTTATAGTTTCTGGTTCGGTCGAAAGGCTTCCCCTGCACCAAAACCTGAGCCGGCAGAGCGTCCTGTATGGTAAGTTGAATGCCCGATACAGGCATGCCAAACCTGGAAGCAGCTAGGTACAGGAATAATTCCCATGTTTTCTGGCCACTAAGGGTAATCACCATGATCTCATTTTCGAAGGGCATTACCTCATAAACATTACCCATGGTTACCGGGCCCAAGGGAAGGCTGGCTCTTAACCCTCCGTAATTCAGCAAACAAAAATCAATGGGCTGCCCGTCGGAGGGCACATATCGTTGGCGTGCAATATCAAATACCAGATCGGCAACAAAGTTGTTCAGCAAACCCTCAGGAGTTGACCTGTACATTGCAACTGCAGATGAGGCAAGAACCTGGTTCATTTCATCGCCAAGCTTATTGCGATACCAGGCCACCACCGAATCGACCATTGGATCGGGTATAGGAACATTTAAAGAGTCAAGTGTAACCATTTGCCCGGTAATGCTTGGGGGCATTTCAATATTTCGGCAGCCGGTAACCACAAGCAAAGCGCTCGCAATGAGGGCAAAAAACATTCCGTGCTTTTTTATCATGTATTATATACGATTTGGGTTCATAATACCGTAGAGAAAAACAATATTAAGACTAAATTGCAAATAATGCAATTTAAAGGCAAAAAAATTAAACCTTACTCTTATTTGTGTTCCGGAACCAGAAAAAGTTTTCGCTGCCTTGTATGATGTGTTCCTGACTAGGGTTTGCAAAAGCGGGAGATTGCTCCCCTTGCCCGAAAAACTGATTCCCTACGAACACCCTTGCTTCATCCCATATTCCGGAATCGAGGAAAGTTTGCAGTAATTGCCGGCCTCCTTCCACAAGGACCGATTGAATATTCAGCACGTACAACATGTTGAGAAAATGCTGCAGGTTCATCTTTTCTCCTTCGAAAGGCAGGCTGCGATAGGAAACCCGGTTTTCTGATCTATCCTCCTTTTCGTTGATAACCAAAGTATCGAGGGTGTTGACGAACAAATGAAGGTTTTTTGGCAAAGTCAGGTTGCGGTCGATCACGATACGCAATGGCTGTTTGCCAGCCCAGTTTCGTACGCTGAGTTTCGGATTATCTGCTCTGGCGGTGTTTGTTCCAACCATAATTGCCGACTCCTCGCTGCGCCATTTATGAACCCATAGCCGCAACTTCTCGCTTGTAATCTGGGCAGGTGGTGTTGCATAAGGGAATTTGCGGACGATATCAATGAAGCCATCGGATGACTGTGCCCACTTCAGAACAATGTATGGTCGTTTTTTTTCGTGAAATGTAAAAAACCTTCGGTTTAAGCTCAAACAGGCATTTTGCAAGGTGCTTATTGTAACCTCGCAGCCATGGTTCCTAAGTCGGGCAATCCCTTTTCCTGCTACCAGAGCGTGGGAATCGACACTTCCAACTACCACCCGCTTTATTCCTTTACTTATTATCAGTTCTGAACATGGAGGAGTTTTTCCATAATGGCTGCATGGCTCTAGATTCACATACAAGGTAGATTCGGGCAACAACAAAGGATTCGAAACCTTGTTGATGGCAATCACCTCGGCGTGAGGACCACCAAATTCTCCATGAAAACCTTCACCTATTACCCGATCCTGATGTACAATCACACAGCCCACCAAAGGATTGGGCGCGACAGATCCCAAACCCTTCACTGCCAAGTCGAGGCAGCGGTGCATGTATAGCTCATCCTGGGTCACTAAAAAAGCGATAAGTGGTATTTATATTTTCCCAAAATTAATTATAAATACCAAGCAGCCGAAGTGCCGGAGGATTCCTTGAAGCGGAATGGGCTTATGATTTTTGAAGTATCTTAGTGGTGGTTGTTGTTTTTCTCCAATACCTGGAGCACCTTTTCCAGTACAACCATTATTTGAGAAATGTCCCTTTCGAGTTCGTTCAGAAGCTTTTGAACCTCTTGTGGTCTTTTTTGGCTGCGGATCTGGTTTTGTAGATGGTCAATCTTTATGGATATTTCAGAAAAACCCAAATGTGAAAATCCCGGCTTTATTTTGTGCAGTGCTTGTGCGGCCAATTCACCCACATTATTTTTCAGATGATTCTTTACTTTTTCAATCGCCTGTGGGATGTTATTCATGAAATGTTTGACCAGCGAGGCGGCTGCACCGGAATTGTCGTCAAAAATCTTGGTAAGGGATGCAATACTCTTTTGCATCAAATTCACAATTACCGGATCATCTTCTATTTCGATGGAGGGGGTAACCGGCACTTCGGTAGCTATCTCCTCCGGCTGGGGAGCAACATGGTTTAAAATTTTCCGGTAAAGAAGTTCGGAGTCGGTTGGTTTTACAACAAAATCATTCATTCCGGCCAATTGAACCAAATTCCTGGTTTCCTCATTTACATCAGCAGTAAGTGCAATAATCGTAACGTCAGGATTCGAAACATAGGGAAATCCTTTGCGAATTTTCTCAACGGTTTCAAATCCATCCATCTCGGGCATGTGGATATCCATAAAGACCACATCAAAAGTCCTTTTTGAGAGGATTTCGAGGGCGATTTTACCATTTTCTGCTTCCTCTACCTCCGCATGCCATTTTCTTAAAAACTGAAGGATTACAAACCTGTTCATTGGGTCATCCTCCACAAGGAGAAATTTCAATCCTTTCAGATTTTTCTCTTTCAAGACGGTTTCGGGTTGCGCCACATCGGGCTTCTTCTCACTTATTTCGAAAGGAATTTCGAAAAAGAAGGTAGAGCCAATGCCTTCGATACTTCTAACACCTATTTCACCACCCAGGAGTTCTACCAGCCTCTTGCTGATGGGAAGGCCTAAGCCGGTACCACCATATTTGCGGAACGTTTTAATATCGGCCTGTGTAAAACTTTCGAAAATCATGGCGCGCTTTTGGGGTGGTATTCCTATTCCGGTGTCGGAAACTGAAAATCTTACCCGGCAATGCTTCAGCGACCTGCTTACCTGCTTCACATAAATATTGATGTTTCCTTCGGCGGTAAACTTTACGGCGTTGCTCAACAGATTCAGTAAGATTTGTCTTATGCGGCCTTCATCGCCCATTACATAGTCCGGAAGGTTGGGATTGAGGCTTATTTTAATAGGAATACCTTTCTCGCGTGCTTTGAACTCAATGGCCTTTGTAGTATTTCGCACAAGGTTTGGAAGGTTCAAAAAGTCCTTATCCAATACTACCTGTCCTTCCTCTAATTTCGATAAATCCAGTACATCATTGATGATGCCAAGCAGATGACGGCTTGAATATTTGATTGATCGAATGTTTTCGGCAATTTCTTCAGGCATATTCTCGTTGAGGGCAAGCAACTCAGACAACCCGATGATTGAATTTAATGGTGTTCTGATTTCGTGGCTTATGCCTGTAAGAAAATTGGTTTTTTGCCTGGCCGCCTCAATGGCCGCATTTTTCGAAATTTCCATTTCCTTGGCCATTCTTCTTGCGTCAGTAACGTCGATGATCATGGCTGATGTCAATGGACGGCCATTTTCCCGATATTGATTTTCGTAAATCTCAACCGTGCGAAACTGACCATCTTTAAGCCTGTGCTTGGTTTCTATCGAAAATTTACCAGGCATAGGAGAAACCGGCATTACCTGAATTTCTTCAATGTTTAATTTGGTAATCTCTTCCTCGCTGTAGCCATAGAAATCCATAGCAGCTTTGTTGCATTTGGAGATATTGCCAGTCTCAGTATCGTAAACAATGATGGCCAATGGATTTTTATCAAAAAAACCCCTGAACCGCATCACGCTTTTCTGAAATTCCTCTTCAAAAAATTTCTGCTGGCTAATATCATGGAAAGAACCCAGAACTTTTACCGGTTGCGAAGCTTCGTTGTAAACCACCGAAAGTTTCACCTGAACCCAACGGTATTCACCGGTGCTGCTCCTCATGCGTATGGATATTTTTTGCTTGGGAACCACGCCCTTAATGATGCTTTGCTCCAACTCCACATAGGTGCTCTGGTCGGCTGGATGGGTCAATTCCTTCCACGCCTTAAAGCTATTCTCTATTTCATCGGGAGTGTAACCAAGCATCTCTTTCCACTGTGTGGTTAAGAACAACTCCTTGGTTTCCAGATTGTACTCTGATAAACCATCGGTGCATACCTGCATAAGTAGTGAATGCCTGTAGTCGGATTCCAGTTTCTTGATTTCCTGTGCGTGTTTATTGGATGCATCATAGGCGGCTGCCAGAAATGCAGTATTTCCCATAAATTCAATTTTCCTGGAAACAATATCTACCCAAACTTCTTCTTTTTCTTTATGAACCAATCTGATCTGGTTCTGGTTTATCCCCTCTTTCTGGTTCAAAATCCAGGCTTTAATGTTTGTATCAGCAATACTTTCGGGATGTATGACCTGCCAAATTTCCGACGACTGCAACTCTTTGTGCGAGAATCCGGTTAGCCGCTCCATAACCGAATTTACATAAACAATCTTCATGTCCTGATAAATGAACATGCCTGTTGGAGATTCGTCAACCAGGGAATGGTAAAATTCTTTCAGAGTCTCACAATCCTTTTTGGTTTTTAGCAAACGAAAAATATAAATGCTCAGAATTATGATCGCAATAAACAGGAGAATAATTGAAAAGGTATAAATAATGGTAGCGTCAATGGATAGTATTTTGAACAATTGAAGAAGGTCTAATTGAAGGAGAGGAAGAGAGCAAAATAAATTACCCTTGGAGAATGGAAACTCCGGCAAGGCAATGAGGTTGAACAAAAGCAGGAATAAAAGTTTTTCCACTAAATTTGAAATAAGTTAATCAATGATGCCAAAACGTAAGTTTTCACACTTAGGATCATTTTCTATATTATTAACGCTTTAGTACATTTTTATTTTGGCAAAACTACTAAAAGTGTAGATAAATATACATTTTTGCATAAAAAACTCATGAATTTTAAGTGTTTTCCTTAGGCCATTCAGGTAAAATGCCGGGAGTCTTATTTCTGGTTAAATTAGATAGCTAAGTGATCCTAAAATATTGAGAAAAGGTAAAACGTATATCTCAATTAAATAAAATGTATGTTTATTTCTTTCAGGAATTTTTTTTCCAGGGTGTAGGCTATTTTTTTGATGACCGTTCGACGTATTTCCAATTCGACTGGCAGGTTTGGATCTTGATGGGCAATATTGATAGCGGTTCCGACCACAAAAGTAATATTGTCAGCATCCAAAAACATTTTCACCAACGAATCAGCCGGACCTGTACCCAGGTCGGTTCGCATACTGTACTTTTCCAGCAACTCCGATACCTTACTTAAAGTTAGAATCCCTTCGGTAACCAGGTCAATTCCTTCCATGTAGGATATGGGTGGCAAGTCGGGATCGTCAAAGTTTAATGAGTCTTTTATAGATATGTTTAGCTCGTTACCAATTATGCTTGCAGTAGTTCCACCGCATAATATTTTCTTACCTTCAAAATTTTTCACAATGTCGGCCAGTTCACAATCCTTTTCTTTTTCGAAAGGAGGACCGGAGCATAACAGCAGGTTGCGGGGTTCGCGAAGATAGACCACCACTGCGCTGATGTCGTCCTTTGCCATGTAGTTATCGTTTGCGTGTGCTTTGTTTACCAGCCTACTGGCAAGCCTTGAAGCCGAAATTTGGGATTTTTCATCAATGGTTTCTATGAGCATTTGCGCGACATTGGCCTGACCCCAGCCAAGCAGGAATTGTCCTTTTCCCAATCCCGACTGGGTAACCCCATCGCTCATCAGCACAATACGGTCTTCCTTTTGGGCGTAAAATGTGCAGGTATGTATTTCTTTGCCCCGAAGATTTTCTTTATCCAACAAAGCATCTTGCCAGGTGAGTGGAAGTATAGCTTTATTTCTCAATACCAATGGCGTGGGATTGTCGTAATTTATGATGGTGGTTTTGCCCGAATCTTCAATGTCGATGATTGAAAATGTTGCATAGCTTATTTTGCGCTCACTGCACAGGGGCAGGGTGTTCATTATTATTTCGGAAATCTTCCGGGAATCCTTGTGTTCTTTAGTAAAATTGAGCGCCATGGTCGAGGTAAGGGTCGAAAGGAGGTTTGCTTTCACCCCATGACCCATTCCGTCGGACAAAACCACTACGGTACGCTTTTCTTCTTTTACCTTTTGCGACGAGAACGAGTCGCCACAAATGCGTTCGCCGGTATGGTTCCTTTGGAATACTCCCACCTCAATAAAAAACTCATCCTTCATGCGACTTGTCTTGTTTTTTCAATTTTTGATAGGTTTGGATAATGGAGTTGAGCATTTTTTCTGTGGTACTGGCGCCTTCACCCAAAAGATAAGCTATGTTTTGAACCATTTTAAGGTTTTCATCGATGACCTCAGTTACCCGGTTCACAACTTCTTCGTTGCGAACCTCGGCCAATTGCATGTCGCGGAAAACCCCGCCAACTATTTTATTGCTTTTTAGAGAATAGATACTCACATTAAGCAGATTATCGCCATAAAAGACATCCTTACCTATAATATGTTCATCGTGTTCGAGCACATAGGCAAAAAGGTTATATATTGGATGCGGAAGCAATGACTTAAGATCTGCTCCAACCAGTCCGGGTATTACCTCATTGACGACGGCAGCGTCTTCTCCAAGAATTTTTACAAAGCTTTGGTTCGATTCAATAACCTTTAACTTATCGTTTACAATAACTGCTGCCGATGGCAGATTTTGCAGCAGTGTAGAAATGGTTTGCACTTCTTGTTTTATTCGCGCATTTTCGGCCCTAAGGCCTTTTTCGACTTCATGCTGGGTGTCGGTAAGTTTTTTCAGCTTATCGTTATTGCTTTTCAAAACCTTGATATACTCACTCTTACTTCTAAGTGAATAATTGAGGCACATCTCGGGTTTGCTCAGGCCTTGGTCAATGGAAATGGCAAAATCGCGGCAGCTCTTGTGGCCACAGGCGCTGCATGAAGTCTTCTTCTCGAGGTCCTTTCCAAGGCTTTTCAGAATTTCTTCTATCCGATCGTTTCCCGGAACCGGCAGGCGTTGGTCGTCTTTCACAAACGTTCGCGACAAATCAAGTTCAGAGTAAGCCTTCAGTGCTTGCTCCCACTTTTGCCGGTCAAAACTGAGCAGGCGTTTTTTTGCATAGGCAACAACCATGGACCTGCGAAGGAATTTGTTCGCCGATACGGTAGTTCCCGGTCCCATAAGGCAACCCTGGTCATAAAACAGGCTGAAATGCTTTTTCATGGTATCGCTCTCAGTGGTAAACTCTTCTACCGCATGTATCATGTTATCCCTTCCACTGGCAGCGATCACCGAACCTTTCAGCAAGTCGGTGCTTACCCCTGATGCATAGGTGAACCCGTTTGGCAACGGGTACAAAGATCCCAGGTTTCCGATGGGGGGATCAAAGTCAGAGAACTCGACCATCCCTTCCTTGATATTAAACTTATCGAACATCTCACGCAATTCTCTGAATGTTAGTACGGCATCTATTTTTCCATCATCCTGAAGTAGCTGAGCATCGTGCTTTGCCGATAGGCAGGGACCGAAACAAATAATCTTCACATCCTTCCCGTATGTTTTATGAACCACCTTGGCGGTTGCAGTCATAGGGGTAACAATGGGGGCGAGGTTGTCGGTAAGCTCCGGGTGGAATTTCTCAACAAAAGAAACAAGGCTCGGACAATTGGCTGTAAGGTAATATTTGCCCTTGAAATTTTCGAGCAACAACCGGTATTTTTCGGCTACCAGATCGACCCCAAACGAAATCTCAACCACATAATCGAAACCCAGGGTGCGAATCATCTCAACAAACTTACGGTAGTCGAGTATATCCGGAAATTCACCGCTTATGGTTGGGTCAACAATAGCTGCTACCTTGCTTTCAGATGCCAACAATTCAATAGCCCAGTCAATGTCACTAAAATGCGAAACAGCATCTGAGCCACACACCGACAAGCAGCTACCGCAACCAATACAACGTTCGTGGTTAACTTCAGGTTTACCGTCATTTCGGGCCGCTATGGCTTTTACAGGACAAATCCGCACACATGCATAGGATTTATTGCATGCACTCAGGTCGATGTTAACTATTTGCATGTTTTCAATTTCTAAACTTCTGTTGACTTAAAAGGTGCATTAATGCGAATCGAAAAATACTTCCAGAAAAGCTACCACATTGGACTCGTCCACGTGGCTGAATTGATTATTATTGATCTTTAGTATTGGACCCTCCACGCATTTACCAAGGCAATGCGAGCCTTTTAAAACGGCCTGGTGGCTTTGGCCTGTTTCACGAAGATAATCTGTAATTACCTCTAAATTCTTCTTGTTTCCTCGCGAAAAACAACTGCTTCCCATGCAAACGGTAATCTCTACACCAGGCTCTTCCATCATAGACAAATGTTAAAAAATAATCAATCAGTTAAACTCATCCAAATCCAAATTACCTTAAGCATAAACCAAAACCCGCTACGGTGGTGTGAATGAAACTGGTTTTAAGTATAAACCTCTCACCTAAATCCATTCCAAAATTAGTAAACCTTTTCATAATTGCCCGTTAGATATTTAACAATCAGAACGCTTTCCTTCCGGGGTGACCCTGACATTCCATTTTATTTTGCAATTTATAGGCTTTTTGAACCCAACAAATTGCCCCAATGAATCCTCTCAGGCAAATAAATATGTAGTTATTTTTAAAATTTATTTTGCATACATAGGCTTTTTGCATTAACTTTATTAATATTGTGAAAAAAATTACAACTCGTGTCAAGAAATTTATTGGAAGAAATTTTTCAAAAATTTCCAAACCGACAACGGGAGGATCTCATCCCGCTTTTGCACGAATTGCATGACGAAAACGGCTTTCTTTCGGTAGAAATAATTTCCAGGGTAAGTCAGTATTTGTCAATTTCGGTAAATAAAATCTATGGTGTAGCTACTTTTTACGATAATTTCCGATTTACTCCCCCGGGAAGATACCATATCAGGCTATGCAACGGAACTGCATGCAAAGTGGCAGGAGCAGCGCCTCTGATCCAGGAATTGGAGAAACGGCTGAAGAGTTCATTTGAGAAGCACGACGGCCATGGGATGTTTAGTATGGAGATCGTTTCATGCCTTGGTGCCTGCGGACTGGCTCCCATTATTGAAATCAACGGTGAATTTTATACCGGAATGACCGTTGCCAAACTTCAACTATTACTCAACCATCTGCAAACCAAAGAACAAGCCTCCCATGAAACCTAAGAGTAAGGATGAACTGAAGCAGTTCCTTTTAACCAAGGTTCTCCTCTCGCCCAACGGTGTGGACGACCCTTTGGTAACCAAGGAACTTTCGTACATCTCCAGGGAGCGGATTCTCAGGCCTGTGATTTATGTTGGAATGGGCTCATGCGGTGTTGTTGCCGGGGCTGCCAAAGCGTTGGAAGCTATCAGGCAATATGTTGATGATCATGGGTTGCAGATCGAGGTGATTGAAGGCGGATGTATTGGTTTTTGCAAGGCCGAACCGATAGTTGACGTGCAGCTTCCCGGCAAGGCACGTATTTCTTTTGGCAATGTAACTGCTGATTTGGTTTCGCACGTTCTTGATGAGGTTTTGAACCACAGCCTGCCGCAGAATGTGCTGGTGGTGGGTCAGTATGCAAACGAAATATCGCAAAACTGGGAAGGAATACCCCATGTGCTTTCCCACCCGTTTTTTTCAATACAAAGAAGGATCCTTCTTGATCTCTGTGGCCTGGTCGATCCAGTTTCGATTCAGGAATACATTGCCAGGGGAGGCTACAGGTCTTTTGCCAATACTATCAAATCGCTGACTCCGGCTGCTGTTTGCAATATCATTGAAGAAAGCCAATTAGCCGGCCGTGGGGGTGGGGCGTTTCTGGCTGGTAAAAAATGGAATCTTGTACTGAATACCGTGTCGGATCAGAAGTTTCTGATTTGCAATGCTGTTGAGAGCGATCCGGGAAGTTATATGAACCGGACCATTCTGGAAAGCAACCCCCACAGGTTAATCGAAGCCATGCTTATTGGCGCTTATGCAATTGGGGCTTCCAAGGTCTTTCTGTTTATACGAAAGGAGTTTTCCCTGGCAATTGCACGATTCGAAAAAGCCCTTGAGCAGGCAAGGGATTTTGGGCTTGTTGGACACCATATTTTAGACTCGGGTGTAAATATAGAGGTCTTAGTAAAAAAAGGCGCCAGGGCCTTTGTATGCGGCGAAGAAACGGCATTAATCAATGCTATTGAAGGCAAAAGAGCCATGCCCGCTTCAAAACCCCCGTTCCCCACCGAAAAAGGGCTGTGGAACAAGCCCACCATTGTAAACAACGTTGAAACACTTTTTAATGTACCGCTCATCTTGCAAAACGGCTCTGAATGGTACAAATCCATCGGAACGGAGACAAGCAAAGGCACCAAGATTTTTACCCTTTCGGGAAAAGTGAAAAATTTTGGCATCATTGAAGTACCGATGGGAGTAACCTTCAGGGAAATATTACATAAAACCGCCGGTGGCCTCATGAATGGAAAGCAATTCAAAGCCATCTTACTAGGCATCAATTCCGGAAACTATGTTACAGAAAGTACCCTTGATACACGGGTTGACTTTGCTGAAATGAAGCATATTGGAGCAGCTTTAGGCAGCGGGGGTTTTGTGGTGATCGACGAATCGACTTGCATGGTTGATCTGGCCAAATATTTTACAGCGTTCTTCCAGAAAGAAAGTTGTGGCAAGTGCATACCTTGCAGGGAGGGAACAGCCAGAATGCTTGAAATAATGCAGCATACAACCAAAAGACCCGGTAAAGGCAACAAATTACATTCTCTTGAGCGTTTTAAAGGGGTAATGCAATTGCGAACCATGGCTACGGTAATTAAGGAAACTTCCTTGTGTGCTCTTGGCAAATCGGCTCCAAATGGCATTCTGAATACCCTGCAAAATTTTAAAGCCGAATTCGAAACGCACCTTTACGACCGGAAGTGTCCGGCAGGAGTATGCCGCGACTTGAGGATTTTTACCATTGATGTGGAAAAATGTACCGGCTGCACCGCCTGTTTTAAAAAATGTCCGGTAGATGCTATCATAGGCTCTCCAAGGGTTCCGCACTTTGTGGTCGAAGACCGTTGCACTGGTTGCGGGGTTTGCTACGACATGTGTAAGTTTAATGCCGTTTTGATTCATTAAACATGCCGGAAACAATGAATTTTTTTATTGAAATCAATAACAGCCAGGTTGAAGTGCAGGAAGGAGAAACCCTTTTAAAGGTACTCAGACGCAATGGAATCAAGGTTCCCACACTTTGCCACATGGAAAAGTTTTCGCCTACCGGAGCCTGTAGGCTTTGTGTGGTGGAGGTGGAAGGCAAACGCGACCTGATTACCTCCTGCAGTTATCCGGTTGAGAGCAACATGAAGGTATTTACCAATACCCAGCGGGTGGTGAGGGCTCGAAAAACTATTATTGAAATGCTTCTTTCGGCTCACCCCGACGACTGCCTTTATTGCATCCGCAATGGCAACTGTGAGTTGCAGGAGCTTTCTGAAGAAATGAACGTGAAGGAACGGAGGTTTTTTGCCGAAAAAAAGCCCTATTTCCCCGACAATTCCAGCCCAAGTGTGCTTCGCGACCCTGCAAAGTGCGTTCTCTGCAGCCGGTGTGTGCGTGTTTGTGATGAAACTCAAAAGGTTTCGGCTCTCGATTTTATCTCCAGAGGCAATAAAACAGTGGTAAACAGCGCGTTTAAAAAAGGCCTCAATGTAGCCAGTTGTATCCACTGCGGACAATGCATCATAGTTTGTCCTACAAGCGCTCTCAGTGAGCATTCGCACATCGAACAGATTCAGGCAGCCCTGGGTAATCCCAAATTGCAGGTACTTTTTCTGGTTTCACCGGTTGTAACGGCAACCTTGGCCGAGATGTATGGCCTGAAACCGGAAAAAGAAACAGGTTTTCTGGTAAGTGCTTGTCTGAAAAAAATGGGCGCTCATAAGGTTTTCGACTTAGGCGTTGCAAACGATTTAAGTATCCGGATGGAGGCACAACTGCTTGCAAAAAATATTGAGAATGGAGTCACCCAACCCTTAATCAATTCATGCTGCCCAGGATTTGTTAAATTTGTGGAAGCATTCAAACCTGAATACCTTTCCAGATTAGCCCCGATAAGATCGCCGCAGCAAATCTTCGGGAGGTTGTTGAAAACACTTTATACAAAACAGCGAAAGGTACACCCGGATGTTTTGTTTACAGTTGCTGTAATGCCTTGTGTGGGCAACAAATTCGAAGCAGCGCGGCAGGAAATGACCTACAGGGGGGTATCTGAAATAGACGCCGTGCTTACAACACGAGAGTTCTTACGAATGGTAAGATCTTTTGGCCTGGATGTAAAAATGGCTGAACCGGTACCTTTCGACCAACCCTTTGAGTCAAGTTCGCAGGCCTCATATAAAATGGGCTATTCGGGTGGAAAAGCGGAATCGGTTGCTGCTGCACTCGCTGAAATTCTAAATACTGCCCAGCAGGAACCGTTTAAGCTGCAACCTGTTAAAAGCGCCGGTGGAATCAAAGAGGCCAAATTGATTCTCGACAATGCTGCATACGGATTTGCATGGGTCAGTGGCATGGCAAATGCATACTCGTTTCTCGACCAGTTGTCGCAAGAGAACCGCCAGGATGTTCACTATATAGAAATTATGGCGTGTCAGCATGGCTGTATTGGCGGCGGAGGGCAACCCTTGGCATTTGGACTTGATAAATACAAATCTCGAAAAAAGGTCTGCCAGGAATTCGAGAAATCTTGTAACAATCAAAAGCCCGGGCAAAAAGCTGCTGTGCAGGAACTCATGAAGTTTGCAGAAACAGCAGATTTGCCGGAATATTTTCAAACCCATTTTGGTCAACAGAAAGGTTAAAGTATTAATTTCATCAGATGAACCAACCTGCACAAAATCAATTTATCTTCACTGTCAAAGACAGGTGCAGGGTTTGTTATGCCTGTATCAGGGAATGTCCAGCCAAAGCCATCAGAATTGAAAACGGCCAGGCAGAAATCATAGCTTCAAGATGTATTTTATGTGGCAATTGCATTAAGGTTTGCAGCAGAAATGCCAAAATGTTTTCTTTCTCGATCGACAAGGTCAAGAAATTGCTTCGGGAACATCCTAAAGTAGCTGCTATAGTGGCGCCGAGCATTGCTGCTGAATTTACCGATATTTCCGATCACAAGGCTTTCGTGGGCATGATCAAGGCCCTGGGATTTCATTATGTAAATGAAGTAGCCTTTGGAGCCGAACTGGTTGCCCATAAGTATCAGGAGCTTGTGAGCAAAAATCCCGAACGTACCTTTATTTCGACAAGTTGCCCTGCCATAGTAAGTTTTGTTGAAAAACATCATATTCAGGTAATTGGCGCCCTGTCGCCAATCGTTTCGCCTATGATTGCTACGGCAAAAGTCCTTAAAGAGCTGCATGGCGAAGAGATACGCATTGTTTTCATTGGACCATGTATTGCCAAGAAAGGTGAGGCCGCCCGAAACCAATTTTCCGGATTGGTCGATGAAGTGATTTCCTTCGTTGAGCTTCGCAGAATGTTTTCGGAAAGGGGATTGACCGAACACAATGTGGAACCTTTCGAATTCGACCCGCCTCTGGCTGGAAAAGGTGCAATATTTCCCATAAGCGGCGGTATGCTGCAAACCATCGACCTGGAGGAGGACTTTATTAAAGGCGAAATAGTGGTTGCCGAAGGCCGGCAGGAGGTCACGGGCGTGCTGAAAGAATTTGAAGAGGGGTATCTTGAAGCCAAATTGTTCGACCTTTTATGCTGCAATGGGTGCATCAACGGTGCCGGCATGAGCCACAAACATCAGTTTTTCAACAAAAGGAAAAGCATCTCCAATTTTACCAAGCGGAGATTCGATATGTTAGACCATGAGGAATGGAAGAAGAATTTAGCCACCTATCTGGAGCTTGACTTTAACCGGACCTTTCGTTCCGACGATCAGCGGCTATTGAATGATGCGAATCTGGCCGAAATAAAAAAAGTAATGGACCAACTGGGTAAGAAAAGCCCCGAGGATGAGCTTAATTGCGGAGCTTGCGGATACGACACCTGCCACGACCATGCCATAGCCATAGTGAATGGCAACGCTGAAATCGAAATGTGTCTGCCCAACACCATTGACAAACTTCATGAATATATTAAAGAACTCGATATATCGAACAAAAACCTCGAATCGACCAAAGCCGCTTTAAAACAAAGCGAAAAACTTGCATCCATGGGGCAGCTTGCAGCTGGCATTGCTCACGAAGTGAACAACCCCCTGGGTGTGGTCATCATGTACAGTCATATTTTGCTTGATGAGATAGATGCAACTTCACCGTTGTTCCGCGATTTGCAGCTCATTGTGGAACAAGCCGACCGCTGCAAAAAAATTATCGGGGGGCTGCTCAATTTTGCGAGGAAAAGCAAGGTTTATTTCACCAAAACCAATGTTAATCAGCTCATAAAAGGAGGTTTGCGCACACTCATTCTTCCCGAAAACATTAAACTCATGATTCAGGTCAGGACCAAAGACCCGATTGTGGAATGTGATCCCGATCAAATGGTTCAGGTTTTCGGCAATCTTTTTAAAAATGCAGTGGATGCTATGCCCTCCGGTGGCATGTTGAAGGTAGTGGTATCGGATGACCCTGAAACAAATGAGGTTGAATTCGAAGTTACAGATACCGGTACGGGCATTTCGCCGCAAAATCTGGAAAGAATGTTTGAGCCTTTTTTTACAACCAAGGAAAGCGGACATGGTACCGGTTTGGGTTTGCCGATTATTTATGGAATTGTAAAAATGCACCGGGGAAATATTAAAGTTGAAAGCAATGATAATCCTTCGAAAGGAGAAACCGGAACAACTTTTCTGGTAAGTATTCCAAGGCACAATGTTGATGTTGGTGAACCAAAAGAACACCAGGCCTCAAATTAAAAAAAAGGAGCGATGAAAAAAAATGAAAAAATTACCATTTTGGTTGTTGATGATGACTACGATTACCTGTATCAGCTCAGAGCCGGCCTGATGGATATGGGTTTTGATGTCATTACAGCCGAAGGGCAGAAGGAGGCAGAAAAAATTATGACCAAAGTCAATCCCCACCTGGCAATCCTCGACCTGATGATGGAAAGCCATGATTCAGGATTTATTCTTTGCCATAAATTAAAGGAAATATTTCCCGACATGCCCATCATCATGGTATCGGCGGTTACGGCCGAAACAGGATTTGATTTTGATGTAACCAGTCAGGAAGAACAAAGCTGGATCAAAGCAGAATTGTTTCTCGATAAAGGTATAAGGCTCGACCAGTTGCAGCGTGAAATCCACAAACTTTTAAAACTTTAGACATGGCAAAACTTGCCATCATGGTGGTTGATGATGAGCCCGGGATTCGGAGTGGCATATCCCGGATCCTCGAAAATTTCTCGGTGAGCTATCCATTTATGGATGAAGACTTTGAATTTGATGTAACTGAAGTGTCCACAGGGGAGGAGGCCATCAATCTGCTGGTTGACAAGCCTTTCGATATTGTGCTTCTCGACAATAAGTTGCCCGGAATACAAGGTGTTGACGTGCTCGAATTCATCAATAAAAAGCAGTTAGAGGTTATAGTGGTAATGATTACTTCTTACGCTTCGCTCGATTTGGCAGTAAGGGCAACCAGGCAGGGGGCTTATGATTTTGTCCCTAAACCCTTCACTCCCAAAGAGCTCCGGAGTAATATAGAGAACATCACCAAGCATCTCTTTCTGAAAAGAATGACCCTGAAAATGAACCTGGAAGGCCGCCATGCAAAATTTCAGTTCCTTTCCATCCTTTCGCATGAACTCAAAGCTCCCATCAATGCCATTGAAGGTTATTTGCAGATGATGCAGGAAAAAAAATCGGGCGAGTACATCTCCGGCTATATGGAGATGATCGACAGGGCTTTGCTCAGGCTCCAGGGCATGCGAAACCTGATACTCGATATGCTCGACCTAACCCGCATCGAAACAGGTAAAAAAAGCCGACTGGTTGAACCTGCTTTGATTGGTGAAATTGCCCAGCAGGTGATTGAGGCATTTCAGCCCCTGAGCATCCAGAAAGGAATCGAAATCTACTTGAATTGTGCGCAGAAGGTCGAAGTCCTTTCCGATAAAAAAGAAATGGAAATCGTTTTCAACAACCTGATTAGCAACGCTATAAAATACAACAAGGAAGGGGGAAGGGTTGATATTTACGTAGGTGTAGAGAAAAACCAGGCCGTTGTAAAAGTTTCAGATACAGGGATAGGAATGAAACCCGAAGATGTTGATCAACTATTTGAAGATTTTGTGAGGATTAAATCTGAAGAAACTAGGCATATCAGCGGCAGCGGACTGGGCTTGTCCATAGTAAAAAAAATTCTCGATTTTTATGAGGCAAATATTCAGGTGGATAGTATTCCGGGCGAGGGCAGTAGTTTTATAATTTATTTTCCAATAAAAAATTCTTAATTTTTTTTCCAGCTAAACTATGACACACGATAAAATAAAAGCCTTGCCGGGCAAGACTGTAGAAAGATTGAGTCAGTACAGGCGCCTGCTATACAGCCTTGTGAATATGGAAAAAGGACATGTTTTCTCCCATGAGTTGGCAGCCCTGATGAATCTTACATCGGTTCAGGTGCGCCGCGATCTGATGCTGATAGGATATTCGGGTAGCCAAAGTAAAGGGTATCAGGTAAAGAGTTTAATCTCGCTTATAAGCAAAATAATCGACAGCGAAGGTGGCCAACGGGTAGCTATTGCAGGAATGGGAAATCTGGGAAGGGCCATTTCGAGCTATTTTGCCGGAAAACGGGAGAAACTTTCAATTGTGGCTGCTTTTGATAATGACCCGCAGAAAACCGACCGGGTCATTGCCGGAATTCCATGTTATCACATCAATAAAATAAAAGAAGTGGTTCATAGGGAAAACATCAGGATTGCTATTCTTACAGTGGCTCCTGAGGCAACCTTCGATGTCGCCAAGCTGTTTCTTGATGCCGGAATACAGGGTTTGCTCAATTACACTTCAGTTCCATTAACGGTACCTGAAAGTGTTCACCTTGAAGAATACGATATCGTTACCTCGCTCGAAAAACTTGCATTCTTTGTAAAACACCATTAATGCCCCTTCACTTTAAAATTGAAAAAAGTCGATGAACGTATTTTACAGCATTGCCGAAACAGCAGGTAAAATACCCCGGACGGTAATCACCACAGGGTCGTTCGATGGTGTGCATGTGGGTCATAAAGCGATTATCAACCGGCTTAACCTCCTGGCTTCGGAGATAGGAGGGCAATCGGCTTTGATAACCTTCCATCCGCACCCCCGCAAAGTTTTGTACCCCAATCAGACCGACCTGAGATTGATCCATTCGCAGGAAGAAAAAATCCACCTATTGGGAACAACAGGACTCCAAAACCTCATCATACTTCCATTCTCCAAAGAGTTTTCCACAACATCGTCATACGATTTTGTCAGCAAAATTTTGGTGGAGCAGTTTCAGGTGAAGGTGGTCGTAGTGGGCATCAACCATCATTTTGGGCACAACCGGCAGGGCGACTTTGCTTATCTGCACCAGCTTGGGGCAACCTTTGGATTCAAAGTAGAGGAGATCCCACTGCACGACATCGAAAATGAAACCGTTAGTTCAACTAAAATTCGCAAAGCGTTGACTGATGGCAATATACAACGTGCTAATGCCTACCTCGACCATCCATATATCATCACCGGATTCATGGGTCTGAAGGATTTGGAAGCCTTGCCGGGAATCCCTTTTTTTTCCGTCGAAGTTTTGGAAGAAGAGAAATTGATTCCGCCTCCGGCATTTTATGCCACCAACCTGCAATGCGAAGGCAAGCTTACCAAGGCTATAACCGTTGTTGCTCCAACAAACAACGGACAACAGCCCGGGGTATTTACTCATTTGATTGAAGGGAAGCCTCAAGCCGCCATTGCTTGGGGAACTCTTTTTTTTCATAAAAAGTTGTTGGATTTGTCCATATCCTCCGACAGTATGATCGATACCCGTCAATTTCATCAGGCTAAAGAATTGGCGGAGGAGTTGTTGTATTAAAGTGTTACTTCAATGTCAGGAAAAAAACCGATGCGGGTTACTTTTCTGGGTACCGGCACCTCCACAGGGGTTCCGGTGGTTGCTTGTAACTGCCCGGTTTGTCTGAGCCCCGATTTCCGCGACATCAGACTAAGAACATCGGTCATGGTCGAAATAAATGGTTCCAAATTGGTCATTGACTGCGGGCCGGATTTCCGCTATCAGATGATTCGCGAAAGGGTTGACGACATCGAAGCAATACTGTTCACACACGGCCACCGCGACCATATAGCCGGCATCGACGACATCAGGGGATTCAACTACGTTCTCAATAAAACCGTCAACCTGTATGCAACCCAGGAAGTGATCCATGAAATAAACAAGGAGTTTCCATACATTCTCAACGAAAAGCGGTTTTTTGGAGCGCCCCAGCTAAATTTTCATGTCATTGAAAACAAGCCCTTCCAGATTGGGCCGGTGGATATTTTACCCATTGAAGTGCTGCATCACAAGCTGAAGGTTCTTGGTTTCAGAATTGGTGGGTTTACCTATATAACCGATGCCAGTTTTATTTCAGAGAACGAGATACCCAAAGCTTATGGATCTGATGTACTTGTAATCAATGCCTTACGCAAATCCAAACACATATCGCATTTCTCTCTCGACGAGGCCCTGGCTGTTATTGGCGATCTGAAGCCGGGACGGGCATTTATCACCCATCTGAGCCACTTTATTGGCTTTCATCAGGCTGTGCAGGAAGGGCTCCCCGACAACGTTTTCCTGGCATACGACGGCCTGAAGGTGGAGGTTTAGAACCGGATTGGGCAATGCAGGAATTTCCGCTTCCGGATAGATTTTTTGGGAAGTATTGAATAACATTTAGTTCAACTTTGACAGAATAACTTTTTACGACAAATTTTAACCCCGAAAGGGTGGAAGGTTTATAGGTAATGTATTATGTGCCACCCTGTTCGACCCCATCGGGGTCGAAAATTGAAATGTGTCATTATTTTCTATAAACATGTGACCCCTATCAGGGTCTTAAACCCAAGGCAAAAGAAATCTGTCAATGTAAAATTAGATTAGCAGTGAATCAATTGTTCCTCGCAAAACAGTTGACCCTTTCCAGTAAACACGACAATAAAAAGCAATTTAGGTATTTTCGGTATTTAAATCTTTTTATGCAAAAAATCAGCCCTGACTGGTTTATTTTCCTGATGGTTTAAGTAACTTTGCAGGCACAACGAATTTTAAAAAAATCATGATATATCATCCTGAAAAATACAAGCTTAAGGATGAACGGATGAAGCCTTTTATTGACCCGGAAGAAATCCGGGGATTTATCGATAATGGCAAGGCCGAAAAAAACCGGGTAAGGGAGATCATTCAGGCTTCACTGAATAAAAAGCGTTTGTCGTTAGAAGAAACGGCTGTCCTGATCAATACTCACGATCCTGAACTTATAGAGGAGATAAAGGATGGAGCCCGTACTCTTAAAGAAAAGGTTTACGGTGAGCGGATTGTGTTGTTCGCTCCGTTGTATGTAGGCGATCTGTGCACCAACAATTGCCAGTATTGCGGCTTCAGGTCGAGCAATAAAGGCATTAAACGCATTACGCTTTCTTCGGACGAGCTTGTTGCCGAAACCCGTGCTCTTATTGACCAGGGACATAAGCGCCTGATCCTTGTCTATGGCGAGCATCCAAAATATTCGGCTGAATTTATTGCCGAAACCGTTCGTATTGTTTATGGTGTAAGGCATGCCAACGGTGAAATCCGCAGGGTAAACATCAATGCAGCGCCTTTCGACATACCCGGTTTTCGCACGATCAAGGATGCAGGTATCGGTACCTATCAGATTTTTCAGGAAACCTATCATCAGCCCACTTATGCAAAGGTTCACCAGGGCGGAATGAAGCAAAATTTCGAATACAGGCTAACCTCTCTCGACAGGGCTCAGGAGGCCGGTATCGACGATGTGGGCATTGGGGCACTTTTCGGTTTGTACGACTGGCGCTTCGAGGTATTGGGGTTGGTGCGCCATGTAAACCACTTAGAGGCAGTATATAACGTCGGGCCGCACACCATCTCATTTCCCAGAATACAGAACGCACTATCGCTCCAAATCGATAAAAGCAATCTGGTACAAGACGATGAATTTGTAAGGCTGGTGGCCATACTGCGCCTTGCGGTGCCCTACACCGGCATGATCCTTACCGCAAGGGAGCCTGCACATATCCGCGACCAGGTGCTTCGCTTTGGCGTGTCGCAGATCGACGGAGGAACCAACCTGGAGTTAGGAGGATACTCAAAGGGCAAAAAGGAAGGGGAGCAGGACCTCACCATGGAACAATTTCAGATAAACGATACCAGGTCGCTCAACGAGATCATGAATGAGCTGATAAAATCGGAATACATCCCTTCGTTTTGTACGGCTTGTTACCGTCTCGATCGCACCGGGGAGCATTTTATGGAATTCACCGTACCGGGTTTTATCAAGCGTTTCTGTTCGCCCAATGCATTGCTCACCCTCGCTGAATATTTGGAGGACTATGCACCACCCGAAACCAAGGAAGCCGGTTACAGGCTAATTGACCAAAAGGTATTAGAGCTTGCAGCTACACAAACGGTTGACAGCCTGAAAGAAAAGCTAAACCAGGTAAAACAAGGGCAAAGAGACTTGTATTTTTAAAAAGTGAGCTTTGAAAAAAGCGTGTTTTTTATACTTAAACACAAACAAGGCGACCATGAGAATATTTTCACTATCATTTTTATTCGGTTAGAACCATGTTGACCGTTAATGAGGAGCTTTTTACCGCAATGAACGCAAGGAAGAATCGCCAGGAACGCAAAAAAAGTACACAAAAATGACTGAAAACGAATTGTCTAAAGTAGTTTTTGATGCAGCATTAAAAGTGCATCAGAATTTAGGCCCTGGACTATTAGAAAGCGCTTATGAAGAATGTTTGTTTTATGAATTGAATAAAACTGGATTATTCGTGCAAAAGCAGAAACCGCTTCCTTTGATTTATGAAGAAGTGAAGCTTGAAGTCGGCTACCGGATAGATATCATGCTTGAGAACAAGCTAATTATTGAGGTTAAAGCTGTAGATGCTTTAAACGATGTTCATTTAGCTCAGGTTTTGACATATTTGAAATTGTCTGGTTGTAAACTTGGCTTACTTATAAATTTCAATGTAACATTGATTAAAAACGGAATAAAAAGGGTTGTAAAAAACCTTTAGTGCACCCTGCGAAAACTTTGCGCCCATTGCGGTTAAACTTATTACCGCAAGTAACGCTGAAAATTATAAATAGCGATCTTTGCGAAATGCTTTGCGCTCCTTGCGGTTAAATTCTTGTTTAACTGGTTATTGCAATTTTTTTCAGATGAAACAAAACCTCATACTTGGAATTCTTGTTTTTGACCGGATCAAAGAAGCCGGCCGCACCCAGACGGTTCTTACGCGCCATGCTGCTATGATCAAAACCCGGCTTGGCTTTCACGAACTCTCAGAAGCGGTGTGCAGCAGGGTAGGTACCATTTTGCTTGTGCTCGAAGGTGAGCCGGCCGGTTTGCAAGCCCTTATAAGTGATTTGTCCGTTATTGGGGGCATAGAGATACAGGAAATGTCATTCGATTATTACTCAAAAAATTAATCCTGATATGGCTGAGATACGAATTCTGGGTATTTTGGTGGAGCAACGCAGCAAGGCGGCCACCACCGTTCAGCAAATCCTGACAAAATATGGTGGGTGCATCAAAACCAGGCTTGGACTCCATGATTTGGAAAA
>DATIKH010000095.1:0-39261 GCA_035477775.1 Bacteroidales bacterium
ATTCATGTGTGAATGTGTTTTCAGTTTTGAAACAGGTGAAAAAAATGATATGCCTTTTCACAAAAGTAAAACCAAATACGTGACTTTTGCAAACCTGCTTCCGACGGCAGCAGGAATTGGTGCAAAAACCAAATCTAAAAACCTGATAGTCAAGCAAAAAAGCATTGATAGCGTGTTTAAATATCCATTTGAATTTTACATTACATAAAACCTGAATCTGTCACGAAGGTTTGAATCGTAGATTTTTCGGACTAAATTTGTTTCGGATAAACATTCAGGAAATGCCGGAGAAAAATCCAAAAAAAGAAACTCAGCAGCCTTCTGCCTTAAAGGTAAATCCGGGTATTGAACAGCCGCCAAGCATCAACGAGCAGGCAGCCCAGGCATACAAAGGCCGCAAGCCGCGCAAATTGGCTGTGAGCGATTATGTTGAGGGTATTCTGAGGGGCGACAGTATGCTGCTGAGCAAAGCTATTACTTTGGTAGAGAGTTCATTGGAATGCCATTATGTGATGGCCCAGCAGATCATTGAACAGTGCCTGCCCTATTCGGGCAACTCCATGAGAATTGGCATCACGGGTGTGCCGGGTGTGGGCAAGAGTTCTTTTATCGAAACTTTTGGCGTTTTTCTGACAGGCCTGGGGCACAAGGTTGCCGTGCTGGCCATCGACCCTTCGAGCGAAATTTCGAGGGGCAGTATCCTGGGCGACAAAACGCGTATGGAGCGCCTCTCGTCCGATTCAAATGCATTCATAAGGCCATCGCCATCGGCAGGCACCCTTGGCGGGGTTGCGCGAAAAACCCGTGAAATCATTATCCTGTGTGAGGCAGGCGGTTTTGACATCGTGCTGGTCGAAACTGTCGGCGTAGGTCAATCGGAAACCGCCGTCCATTCCATGGTTGATTTCTTCCTGCTGCTGATGCTTGCCGGGGCAGGAGATGAGTTGCAGGGCATAAAAAGAGGGATAATTGAAATGTGCGATGGAATGGCCATAAATAAAGCCGATGGCGACAACCTCAATAAAGCCACCCTTGCACAGGCGCAATACCAAAGCGCCCTGAACCTTTTTCCTCCGCCGCAAAGCGGCTGGCGGCCAAAAGTCGAAATATGCTCTGCATTGATGAACACGGGTATCGACAGGGTTTGGGAAATGATCAGGACTTATAACGCCCATGTAAAAGCTAATGGGTTTTTTGAACAGAAAAGGGCAAAACAGCAGAAACACCGGATGCTCAATACCATAAACGAGGCACTTGTCGGAGGCTTCTATCAGAACGCCGGAGTAAAGAGCATTTTGCCTGCCGTTGAAGAAGAGCTACACAACAACCAGCTGACTTCGTATCAGGCTGCCAATAAACTGCTGGAGGAATATTTCAGGCAAATGGGAATGAATTTCCAGCCCGGAAAAACATAAACTATTTAATGTCTTCATATTGCATTGCGCGCTTTCCCAGGGGGAAATACAACAGTAAACGCTCCCGCTTTGCAGTCATTTATAAAAAAATCAGGAAGCCAGGCTGACGGTTTTACTCAATATGGTCATCTGAGGCCGGCCGGTACATGGGCGAAAGGTTGAAGTTTTCAGGATGCCGCGCGGTTTTGTCAAGGTAGAACGATTCGATTTTTTTCAGGTCATAACCGTAATCGTCTGTTGGGTAAATAACAGGCCCAATTCCGGCAATTTTCTTTTTGTAACAAAGGAAACCAAGAATGATAGGCACTTCGACTGCCTGGGCAATAAAATAAAACCCTTTTTTCCAGTGTTTTGTGAGCTTTCGGGTTCCTTCGGGGGTGATAAGTAAGATAAAATTGTCAGACTTTTCAAACTGTTTGGTAATGGATTTGATAGTGCGCGGACTGTTTGAACGATCCACCGGGATACCCCCGAGTGCTTTTAGAACATAGCCCAGCGGGAATTTGAATGCCTCCTTTTTAATCAAGGTTTTAATGCTAACCTTACGCGACAATAGTGCGAGCCGCCCAACGACAAAATCCCAGTTGCTTGTGTGGGGAGCCATAACAAGCACCGCTTTCTTTATTGGTGTAATATCATCGGCTTCCACTTTCCAGCCAAATAGTTTTAAAATAAAACCTGCTAACCAAGCCATATTTATTGAGTTTTGATAAGAACCTGAGGACTGTATTCAAATTCTGCGATACTATTTGAGCTTGGCATAATCATTGAGCCCAGACTCTGGCGCCCCCGGCGCGTTCCGTTCGCGTCCTTAACTGTTTTATGATGGTTAAGTGGGCAAAAAAGTATTGCAAATGTAGGGATATTTACTTGCAATTTCTGAATTCCAATACTTTCTCTTGTGAGAATTTGTGTTTTTTTGCAATGTTCAAAATTTTTTAAATTTGCATCATCACAACAGCATTCTCTATGGTTGCCACCATTATGTCAGGGAAGGTTTATCGCAATATTAAGCAACGCGACGACTACCGTTTCCATTAGCCGGTAAAGCCCTGTCGAAGGGTTTTCGTCCTCACAATACCTTCATTCATTTTTCTTTCCCTATTAATTATTACCAAACCATGGAACTTCCGTATTCAGAGCCTTATAAAATTAAAGTAGTTGAGCCGATATTCCGAAGCACCCGCCAACAGCGCGAAGAATGGATTGCCCAGGCCCGTTACAATCTCTTCAATCTGCGAAGCGATCAGGTGTTTATTGATCTGCTTACCGACTCCGGAACCGGGGCGCTGAGCCAGATGCAATGGTCAGAAATCATGCTTGGTGACGAGAGCTATGCGGGCTCTTTATCTTATTTTAAACTGAAAGATACCATAAACACCCTGCTGGGGATGCCTTATTTTCTTCCGGCGCATCAGGGCCGCGCAGCCGAAAACGTATTGTTCTCGGCCATGTTGAAGCAGGGCGATATTGTACCCGGAAACTCCCATTTCGACACAACCAAAGGGCATATCGAGTACCGCCGCGCTATTGCAGTTGATTGCACCATCGACGAATCTTATGATACCACCCTGATGCACCCGTTCAAGGGCAATGTGGATATTAAAAAGCTGCGCCGCGTTTTAGAATCCAACCCGGTTGAAAAAATTCCCCTGTGTGTACTTACCGTAACTTGCAACACTTCGGGCGGCCAGCCTGTGAGCATGGAAAATATCAGGCAGGTATCGTCTGTTTGTCGTGAGTTTGGTGTGCCCTTGTTTCTGGATGCTGCCCGATTTGCCGAGAATGCCTATTTTATCAAAACCCGCGAAAAGGGTTTTGAGGATAGGGGGATTCGTGAAATTGTAAAGGAAATGTTCTCCTATGCCGATGGGGCTACCATGAGCAGTAAAAAAGACGCAATCGTTAATATTGGTGGATTTTTGGCTTGCCGCGACAAGGCTCTTTACGATAGGGCCCTTGTTTTCAATATCATGTACGAGGGTTTTGTTACATACGGAGGACTGGCAGGTCGCGACCTGGGAGCCCTGGCCCAAGGCCTTATGGAAGGAACCGATTTTGACTTCCTGGAATCTCGTGTCGGGCAGGTGGCCTACCTTGGGCAAAAATTGAGCGACTTTGGTATTCCTCTGCAGCAACCCACAGGTGGTCATGCCGTATTTATCGATGCCAAAAAATTTCTTCCGCAGGTACCCAAGGAACAGTTTCAGGCACAAACTCTGGCTATTGAACTCTATTTAGAGGGAGGCGTAAGGGGGGTGGAAATTGGCGCCCTGCTAGCCGACCGCGACCCCATAACCCGCGAAAACCGTTTCCCCGCACTGGAATTGTTGCGTCTCGCACTGCCAAGGAGAACCTATACCAACAATCACATCGACTATGTGGCAGCCTGCCTGAAAAACATCTTCGAGCGCCGCCATACGATCCAAAAAGGGTACGCCATCGTTAGCGAAGCCCCGATAATGCGCCATTTTACCGTTGAGCTGAAAAAGGCGTAGGCTTTTCATTAACTGGGAATGCTTCTATTCATCTAAAGATTACAGGGCCATCGCCCCTATTTGAATATGCTGGTCAAACGGAAGCACTTTTTCCAGTTCAAACTTAGATGCTTTGACTCTAAAGAGCAAAGAATTGAATCAGATCATTGAACCGGATCCTAATATGTGCTTTTGACAGTCTTTGGAATTGGCTGGCCTCTTGAACAACGGGAACAGAAGCTGGTTTAATTAATTGGTGTTTAAAAAGTAATAAAATGAACAAAGATCTGAAGCAAGGCCGATACGCCCGTATCTATGAGCAGTTGCAGGGGCTGTTGGCCAAACCTGGCAATGTTGCTTCACGGATGGCAACCATTGCAGCCGTGTTGAGCCACAAAAAGCAGTATTTCTTTTGGACAGGATTTTACATTCTCGACAATGGCGAACTGATTGTGGGGCCATATCAGGGCCCGGTTGCCTGCCAGTTGCTTGCCAAAAACACGGGTGTTTGCTGGGCGGCAATCAATTCAGGCGCCACCATTGTAGTGCCCGATGTGCATAAGTTTCCAGGCCATATTGCCTGCGACAGCCGTTCGAACAGCGAGATTGCCGTGCCGGTGCGCAACCGTGAAGGAAAATTAATCGGTGTACTTGATGTTGACAGCAAGGATTTGAACTCATTCGACGAAACCGATCGGGAATGGCTCGAAAAAATTGTAAGTTTGTTGTAAGATACTTCTAAAAAACTTCCGGTGAACACCCTCTCTCTTTTCATTGTTGCGCTTGGCCTTTCGATGAATTGCTTTGGCATTGCCATCGCAAACAGTTCCATTTCGGGCAAGGTAAAGACCGGAATCCCATTGAAAACGGCCATTGCATTCGGACTTAGTCATTTTATCCTGGCCTTTGGAGGATATTACATTGGCCGGCTTTTGCAACCTATGGTTTCAGGAGTCGAAGATTGGGCGGTCTTTGTGATATTTCTGATCATTGGCATAAAGATGATTGCCGAAGCTTTAATGAAGAAACCCGAAGCCAAAGTGTTCGATATCAACAGTGCACGAGTAATCCTGGCATTGTCGGTTGCGCTGGGTATGAATGCCCTGCTTGCGGGTTTGGCCATGGGAATCTGGCATGCTCCCATTATGCTGGCTGCTTTTGCCATATTTTCGGCCGTGTCGTTTTTTACCCTTTCCGGACTGGCTGGCGGGCAACATCTGGGCATGGGCTTTGCCAAAGGGGTTTTCCATTTGGGTGGTGCCTTGTTTGTTTTGTCAGGCCTTAGTTTCGTTCTGCCCAAGCTTTTTTAATAGCCAAACCATGCTTCACTTTAAGGGAGCATGGAGCCGGCCGATGGGATACAGCAACTTGCTTCTTTCTTCCGAAACAGAATCGCTATAATTCTTGGGAAACCAGCAGGGTCATCTGTGTCGAAACGCTCATTGATCCTTAAGACCTCCAATCCATTGACCAGAGCCTGATTTGTAAATTCCGAAACATGATGGGTAAAACAAGGCACCTGTTGCTCCTCCTTGCCTGTATGAAACCTTGCTTTAGAGCCATTATACTGTTTGTATGGATGCAGCTCCCCAATATACATATAGCCTCCCGGAAGCAAGGCTTCTGATGCTTTTTTAAAAATGGAGCCAAGGTCGTTTATATGCTCTAATACAAGACTGAAAGTGATCAAATCAAATTTCTCTCCGGCGAACTGCCAGTCATCACGCAGGTCAGCATGAACGAAAAGCACCTTCGGATCATCGATTTTCTTTCGGGCTTTTTCCAGCATATATTTCGAAAAGTCAACAGCTACAATTCTTTTTGTTTTGGACAACAGCCACCGGGTGTTTTTTCCTGTTCCGCAACCAAGTTCGAGTACCCTGTCAAATTTTATGGTTTGAAGAATTTCGACCTTAGCAAGGTGTTCCGCATCACGGGTTTTGTTCTCATCTGAATCGTACTGTGCTGCCCAAAGATTGTAAGCTTCCTGAATGTCCATTATTGCCTTGTCAATTTAAAATTTTGATGTTGTCTGTGGAGAGGTCATGCAAAAATCTTTCTAAAATCCACATGATTGGCGAAGTTATAAGAATTATCAGGAAATGCTGATCTTCATTCAGCTCACCATCAGGTTGCAACCCCTTGTGTCGCTATGGTCGAAACGCCCAAGCACCTCAAATTGCCCGTTGGGCAGCACCCTGCCCAGGTCTTGCGTGGCAATGAAACTGCACGAATGCAGGTTGGCCAGGTCGATAACATTTATTCCTCCCGTTCGCTCAGGCCTGACATAGGTTTGTGGATCGTTGATGTCGCGAATAGCCACTTTCATCCAGGGAGGACAATCAAACAACCCCTGTCCTGTTGAATAGGCCTGTGACAAAAGTTCCGTCATGCCGTATTCAGAATGAATGGACTCCACTTCGAATGCTTTTGAAATGATTTCGTGAAGCAGTTCGCGAACAATTTCCTCCCGCCGGCCCTTCATTCCGCCGGTCTCCATGATGATGGCGTTGGGGATTTTCACCGGGTATTGTTCTGCCAGGTCGAGCAAGGCAAAGCTCACGCCGATCAACAGAATTTTTTCTCCGGCATTGTGTAGTTTTTCGAGTTTGCCGGCTAATGTGGCCGGATTGTTGAGGAAAAAGCCGCTTTCGGGGTGGCCGGAACGGCGCATTAGGTTGTCAACCATGTAAACCAGCGACGAGTCGCTCCGCTCGAGGTAGCCGGGCAAAAGGGCCATGATGCAATACTCCGCCGCATCTCCGTAAAACCTTCGGAAGCCTTCAGTGAAGCTGCGTTCATACAAAGATGGTTCGAGTACAAAATGTTTTGAGGGTATGCTTCCTGTGGTTCCGGAACTTGTGAACATGATTTTTTCCTTACCCTCAAAAGAAACCACCCTGTTGTTCTGAAAGGCCGATATGGGCAAAAAGGGGATTTGGATTAAACCGTAAACATTCTCAGGGTTTTTGTTGAGCGCCAGGCAAAAAGAACGGTAAACCGCGTTTTGTGAAAACTGGTACCGGAAAATATCCAGAGCCAGGCCTTCAAACTCAATCATGCTTGCAATGGAAAAGATACGATCCGGGTCAGGGATGGAACTCATGGATGCTGAAATTATGGTTGCAAAATTACTCAATTCGGTCCGTTGAAAATCCTCCTCCCTTGCCTGTTTTGTGAACCAACGAATTAATCATTAATTTTGCCGGTGCCTGTATGAAAAATCCCTGCCAGTGAATATCCATCTGAATCCCGAAGGCAGCCAGCTGAGTGCGGCTGAGAAGGAGTTTGAGCGAACCCTCAGACCAGGGAGTTTTTCGGGTTTTACAGGCCAGGAGGGGGTTGTTGAAAATCTTAAGGTTTTTGTCGGAGCAGCCCGCAAAAGGGGCGAGGCCCTCGACCATGTGTTGTTGCATGGCCCTCCGGGACTGGGAAAAACCACCCTGGCCAATATTGTTGCCAACGAACTGCAAGTAGGCATTAAAGTTACCTCCGGCCCGGTTCTCGATAAGCCGGGCGACCTGGCAGGACTGCTGACCAACCTCGAATCGCGCGATGTGCTTTTTATTGACGAGATTCACCGGCTGAGCCCGGTGGTGGAAGAATACTTGTATTCGGCCATGGAAGATTATAAGATCGACATCATGATCGAAACCGGGCCCAATGCACGGAGTGTTCAAATTGCCCTGAATCCATTCACCCTGGTTGGCGCCACCACCCGTTCGGGGTTGCTTACCTCGCCTTTGCGGGCAAGGTTTGGTATCAATATGAGGTTGAATTATTACGACGCAGCACTGCTGACTACCATAGTTAAACGGTCGGCAGGCATTTTAAAAGTACAGATCACCGAAGAGTCGGCCATAGAAATTGCCCGGCGTAGCCGCGGTACGCCCCGCATCGCTAACGCCCTGCTGCGAAGGGTGCGCGACTTTGCCCAGATGAAAGGCAACGGGAGCATCGACATCGAAATTGCCCGATACGGCCTGAGTGCCCTCAATGTTGACAGGCACGGACTCGACGAGATGGACAACAAAATTCTTACCACGCTGATCGACAAATTCAAAGGAGGCCCGGTTGGACTTACCACCATTGCAACTGCAGTGAGCGAAGACCCCGGTACCATTGAAGAGGTTTATGAGCCTTACCTTATTCAGGAAGGTTACATTATGCGTACTCCCCGTGGTCGCGAGGCCACCGAAATGGCATATAAACACCTGGGACGCATAAAACCCGATGCCCAAAAATCCCTGTTCGACTAATCCGGCCCACATGGCAGGCCATTCCAAAGAAGAATTAACCAACCTGGTAAAAACTCATGCCCTGTCGCTGGGGTTTGATGCTTGTGGTATCGCTCCGGCCACAAAGCTCGAGCCGGCTGAATTATCACTGAAAACATGGCTCGAGAAAGGCCATCAGGGCACCATGTCGTACATGGAAAACCATTTTGAAAAGCGCGTGAATCCGGCAGCATTATTTCCGGGAGCCAAATCGGTGGTGATGGTTGCATTAAACTATTTTCCGCGCCGCTTTCAAAACCCTTCCAGTGGGCTGTATTTGTCGAAGTATGCTTATGGTGTTGATTACCACGGCATTGTTAAAAAGAAACTAAAAGCGCTCTCCCGGTTTTTATCATCGCTGGCTCCTGAGCAGCGGGGGCAGGCATTTTGCGACAGCGCTCCGGTTATGGAACGGCCATTGGCTGTGAAGGCCGGCTTGGGCTGGATCGGGAACAATGCCTGCCTGATCATACCAAAAAAAGGCAGTTTCTTCTTCTTAGGTGGCCTGGTAACCACCATGGAATTAGCGCCCGACCAACCTTACTCACGGAACCATTGCGGTAATTGCCGCAAATGTATTGATGCGTGCCCTACAAACGCCATTGTGCAACCCGGACAAATCGACGCACGCAGGTGCATATCCTATCTTACCATCGAGATGAAGGGGAATATTCCTGAGGAATTTTCGGGCAAAATGGGCGGTCGTTTTTTTGGCTGCGATGCGTGTCAGGACGTCTGTCCGCACAACCGCTTCTCCAAACCTACTACCGAGGCCGATTTCGCGCCCCTGGAGCCTGTTGAATTATGGACAACCCGGCAATGGCAGGAGTTATCTCAACCCGTGTTCGAACGACATTTCAAAGCGGCAGGGTCGCCAATGGCCAGAATTGGTTTTGAGAAGATTAAGGACAATATCAGAGCAGCCCTTTCACGCCCGTCCGGCTAAAATCAGAGAGGTTTTTTGGAGTCTTCGATCCGGATGCTAGCCAGCAACATTTCCGGTATTCTCTTTTTTCGGATTTGAATGAATGCCTTGAATTCCTCTTCGGTATAGCCTGTTTTGTCCCTGATCATGCTTTTTATGGCGAACGGAAAAGTGATGAGCGACATCATATCAATGAAAAACTGAGTAGGGCTTGTTGGCTTTATTTTCCCGTTATTGCCGGCGTCATAAATTTCCTGGGCAAACTTGGGAGTGCTGTAAAGACTGCTTATTGCTGTCAATTCGGTAATACGATCCTGGCTGCGGTGTACAATGGCCATTACAAACGAAACCAGCAAAGGGTTTTCAGAAAGCATATCGATATAGGCTTCGACGTATTTTACTACCTTTTCCTCCAGTTCCATATCGCTATCAAGAATGGTGATCAGCTGGCGGGTGTTTTTTTTAACAAGCATGGTAAAAATGGCATCGAAAAGGTTTTCCTTAGAGCGGAAATAATAGTTCATCAACGCCAGGTTAATTCCAGCCTTGGTTGCTATTTCACGTACGGAGGTGCGGTCAACCCCTTTTTCGAGAAACAGCTCGGTGGCTGCATCAATGATTTTTTGCTCGGTATTTTTACTCTTGACCATACAAAAGGAATTATGGCCTCAAAATTAAACAATTAATTGTTTTAAACAAAGTTTTAAACATCCTCTCGCCAGAAAATTAAAATTCGGGCATTGCCCAACCCTATGGTCTTTTTGGCTATTTTTATGCCCCAAAAGAAGATACCCTTGATCAATCCTTCGATTTTTTCAAAGCACAAGTTGCTCTTTCTGAGTATTGCCAGCGGATTGCTGTTGGCGGCCAGTTGGCCTGCCCGCGGATTGCCGGTTTTAGCCTTCATTGCATTCATCCCGCTTTTTTTGGTTGAGCAGGAGCTTTTCGCCAAAAGAGAAGGCAATCGCAGCATCAGGTTTTTTCTGTACGCATGGCTTGCCTTTTTTGTCTGGAATCTTCTTACAACATGGTGGATTGTTTTTTCCACTGTTCCGGGGGCAATTACTGCGGTGGTGTTGAATTCACTTTTTATGGCCATTCCATGGTGGCTGATGCACTGTTGGAGGCGTTTGGTTCCAAAGCATCAGGGCCCCTTTCCGGTCATACTTTTCTGGTTGAGCTTTGAGTATTTGCACACAAAATGGGATTTGAGCTGGAACTGGCTCGACCTGGGCAATGTTTTTGCCCCCTGGCCGAAATGGATCCAGTGGTACGAATTTACCGGAACCGCCGGAGGCGCCATCTGGATATTGGTGGTCAACCTGCTGTTATATCTGTTGTTGAAAGAGGTTACCGGCTTTGGGAAATTTACCAAAAGTGCCCGCTGGTATGCAGCGGTGGCAGCGTGTGTTTTACTTATTCCGATTCTGCTTTCCCATAGAATTTATGCAAGGTTTGTGGAGAGACCCGATCCGGTGGAGGTGGTGATAGTGCAACCATCGTTCGATCCCTATCAATCACCTCAGAGTTTAATCGAAGCCAACATGCGAACCGAAGAAATGTTGGCCCTTGCAGAAATCAAACTAACGGATAGTACCAGGTTTGTTGCAGCGCCTGAAGCTATTCTGCCTGAAGGAATCTGGATGCACCAGGCCGAATTCAACCGCCATGTGCTCATGATCAGGAACCAGATTTTCAGAAATCCTCAGTTGAAATGGATTGCCGGCAGTCTGGTTTATCAGGCGTATGCTGCCGGAGAGGAAGTACCCCATACTGCCCGTTACTTCGAGGCTCAGGGAATTTATTTCGACACCTTCAATTCGGCGGTAAAGATCGGGCCGTTCGGAGAAATAGAATTTTACCATAAATCCATGCTCGTACCCGGTGTAGAACGGATGCCTTTCTTCAGGGTATTGCGACCAATCGGTAAAATAGTTGAAGCTTTTGGAGGCACTGCAGGAAGTCTGGGCACACAGGATTACCGCGAAGTTTTTGAAACGGGACCCGATCAGCCCGTTATCGCTCCTGTAATTTGCTATGAGTCGATATACGGCGATTTTATGAGTGGTTTCATACGCAATGGTGCTACCATGATTTTTATCTTGACCGAAGATGGCTGGTGGAGGCGTACGCCCGGGCACAGGCAGCATCACGAGTATGCCCGCCTTCGGGCCATTGAGTTTCGCAGACCCATAGTCAGAGCCGCAGGAACAGGCATTTCCTCCTTTATCGACCAGAAAGGCAATGTGTTGCAACGCACAGAATGGTGGGAAACCACGGCCATTCGCCAAACCGTAAATCAGAACAACCAGATGACTTACTTTGCCATGCACGGAAATGTTGCAGGCCGGTTATCGGTTTTTCTGAGCGCCCTTTTACTCCTGGCCATGCTTACCAGGATAATCATTACCAGAAAGAAATCCTTGCATTCGAAAGAAAAAGGCAGTTAAGGGCTATTTCTTTTTCTTTTCTGTAAGATCAGGAAAATTTTTGTAAAAGGCCACCGTATTGATTACGGCTTCCTCAACTGTGCGAAATCCGAATCCCAGGGCGCCGGTGATTTTTGCGTTGGAAAAATACCTGATACTGTTGGCATTGCGGGCCGTTTCGCGGGTTATCAAGGGCTTGCTTCCGGTTACAAGACTTCTGAGTAATTCCAGGCGCCATGCCATTCCGCTTAAAAACCTCCCTGCAAATATGGAGGGAGGTTTTGTTCCTGCCTCGCGCGCAAATAAGTCGAAAACCTGTTTGTACTGGAGGTTTTCGCTGTTCAGGATAAAACGTTCGCCTTCAATTGGGCTTTCGGCGAGTTTCATCATGGCCAGCGCTACATCCCGCACATCTACAAATCCTGTTACCCCTTTGGTGTAAAAGCGGAGACCTTTTTTTACTGAAAGGTAAAGTTGGGAACTTGAACGCGATATGTCGCCCGGACCAATAATGATTGAAGGATTTACGATGGCTACCCGAAGACCTTCTTCCGAGCCTCTCCAAACCTCTCTTTCGGCGCCATACTTACTTATGGCATACCAGGTGTTTCTGCTGGAAGTTTTCCAGGAAGCCGACTCCTCAATGGTGTTGCCCTCCTTTGGCTGACCAATTGCTGCAACACTGCTGCAATGGCAAAACCTTCCAATGCCCGCTTCGAGGCAGGCATTCACCAGATTGGCCGTTCCCTCAACATTGATTTTGAGCATTTGCTTGCGGTCGCCCGGAAGGAACGACACCAACGCAGCACAATGATACACCGTGCTAACGCCTTCGAGGGCTTCTCTGATACTGAAAACATCATCGAGGTGAACTTCGGCCCACTCTACCTGCTCAAAAAGTTGATTACCCTCAGTGGGATTGTACCATAAAAAAATTGACCGGACCAGGTCCAGGTTGCTGCCCTTTCGATACGCAGCCCGCACTTTATGGCCACCGGCAGTTAATTCGTATAACAGATGGGACCCTACCAACCCGGTGGCCCCTGTAACAAAATTCATAAGTCGTTACTTTTTGGTTTCTTTAAAAGCTGCTCCTCCAAGAACTTCAACTCCATCCTACAAAAAGAAAGTGTTTTCAGGTCTTTTGGAAAAGATACAAAATTAACAAGCTTTTCATTGCCCGGGAGTGTTTTGCAATCGATTGCAGCGATTTTGCTGGCTTCAAGGCCATTAAAGGCAATTCTTACTTTAAATTCTGTAATTTTGACAGCTGTGTTAATTTTTTTGAGAGCCTAAAAATAGATCAGATGAATTTCGTTGATGAGATGACGTGGAGGGGCATGATACACGACATGATGCCAGGCACCCGGGAATTGTTGCAAAAAGAAATGACTACTGCCTATGTTGGTATCGATCCAACCGCCGACTCCCTTCATATTGGCCACCTGGTAGGCATCATGATGCTGAAGCATCTCCAGATGGCAGGCCATAAACCCATTGCACTGATTGGTGGTGCCACGGGTATGATTGGCGACCCCAGTGGCAAAAGCGAAGAGAGGAATTTGCTTTCGGAGGAAGTGTTGAGGCACAATCAGCAGGCAATCAAAGCACAATTACTCAGGTTTCTGGATTTTGACTCCGGCCCCAACAGGGCAGAAATTGTAAATAACTACGACTGGATGAAAGAGTATAGTTTTCTGCAATTTCTTCGCGATGTGGGCAAGCATCTTACCCTGAATTATATGATTGCCAAGGACTCAGTAAAAAAGCGGCTCGAAACCGGTATTTCTTTTGCCGAATTCTCCTATCAGCTTATTCAGGCTTACGATTATCTGCATTTGTACCAGAACAAAAACTGCAAACTTCAAATGGGTGGTTCCGACCAATGGGGAAACATCACCGCCGGGACTGAACTTATTCGGAGAAAAACCGGTGGCGAAGCCTTCGCACTTACCTGCCCGCTCATCACTAAAGCCGATGGGGGCAAGTTTGGAAAAACCGAACAAGGCAACATCTGGCTCGATGCCCGATATACCACACCCTACCGTTTTTATCAATTCTGGCTCAATTGTTCGGATGAAGACTCAGAGCGTTACATAAAGATTTTTTGCCTTTTTGGGGTGGAAGAAATAAAACGTATCATTGAGGAGCATCGCCAGGCCCCGCATCTGAGGCTGGTTCAAAAGGAATTGGCTCGTGATTTAACCATCAGGGTGCATGGCGAAAGTGAATACAATAGTGCCCTGGAGGCCTCCGAAATTCTTTTCGGTGCCGGGACTACCGATACCCTCAAGAAGCTTCCGCAAGATGTTTTCCTGTCAGTTTTCGAAGGAGTACCCATGTTCGAAGTTGACCTGGCAAAGATTCAGGAGAGAGTAAACATTGTCGATTTTCTGGCCGAAAAAACATCCATTGCCCAAAGTAAGGGCGAAGCCAGGCGCATGATCAAGGAGGGCAGTGTAAGTATTAATAAGGTAAAAGCCGGAGAAACCACCCTCGTTGGTCCTGAAAATATTATTAATGAAAAGTACATACTTGTGCAGCGCGGAAAAAAGAACTACTATCTGGTTTTAGTGGTTTAAACATGCAAAATTTTAATTCAACCATAATGAAGAAATGAGCATATGAATATTTTCATACCCACCGGAATGAAAATATTGGCGAATTCCATGTGCCATATTTAAAACAAAATCTTTTCACATGAAAACTTTTTCTCTGGTTTTTATTGCGGCATTACTTTTATGGGTGGGGGCCTGTGGTCCCAAAGGCAGAAACTTGTTTCCCGAAGGAAACGATATTTTTGGGATTGCCACTCCGGTTAGGCTCGAAGCCGACACCACCATGATGTTTCTCTCGGATTATTTTCTCCAGGGTTCTATGGGGAAAATAGACTCTGTTGGCGGAGCCGATGCATTGGAGTTTTTGCTGAAGCCCTGTAATGACACCCTCTTGGTAATTAAAACGGAGGTTCCGGTGCCAATTCTTTCGGAATTGAGGGTATGGCTCGATGGAAAGGTTTATAGCTTAATTCTTGAACGTGGACATAAGATTGATTTTCCTTTTGTTTTCGACCCCAAAGGATCGACATACCGCTCGGTTTATCTGAGGGGCGATATGACCAATTGGAGCCAGGTGCCGCTGAGTTTGGTTGACGGCAAGTGGCAGAGAATTCTTGATATAGCTCCGGGTAATTTTCACTATCAGTTGGTTTTAGACGGGCGACATACAACCGATCCGAACAACCCGGTGCTTGTTGACAATAATCTTGGCGGAGTGAATTCTCTGCTAAGCCTGCCGGGTATTGACCGCACCCTTACCCCCCACCTGTTTACCCGTGAGGTAAACCACTTCGAAATTCAGTTGGGTTTTGATAATGCTTTAGATGAATTGTTTGTCTTGTGGCAAAATTTTTTGCTTCCAGCCGAATCGGTAGTTCGCCGCGACGACCATTTCATCATTAAAGTGCCCGGCGATGCACGTAATTTGGAAAGGAGCTTTCTAACAATTAAGGGCTACAACAGCTACGGACCATCCAACGATTTGCTAATTCCCCTCCAGGAAGGAGTACCGGTTCGCGACCCTGCAAAACTTACCCGGGCAGACAAAGAGGCCACCATCCTTTATTTTATGATGGTTGACCGGTTCAACAACGGAAATCCGGCCAACGACCAGCCGGTCCTGGATCCTGATGTAGATCCCAGGGCAAATTTCTTTGGTGGCGATATCGACGGTATTACCCAAAAAATCGAAGATGGTTATTTCGAGCGGTTGGGTGTGAATGCCATCTGGTTTACCCCCATTACCCAAAACCCCCTCGATGCCTTTGTGGAATTTCCGGCCCCGCATCGCAAATACACCGGATATCACGGCTATTGGCCGGTTACCCTTACCACCGTAGATCATCGCTTTGGCGACAAAGAGTCTTTTCGCCGGATGGTACAAACGGCTCACGCGAACGACATGAGGGTGTTGCTCGACTTTGTTTCGAACCATGTGCATGAAGAAAATCAGTTGATTATCGACAACCCCGATTGGGCTACTGATCTTGTTTTGCCCGACGGCCGCAAGAACATCAGGCTTTGGGATGAACAAAGGCTCACAACATGGTTCGACACCTTCCTGCCAAGTCTCGATTTTTCTAAGCCGGAGGTTATTCAAACCATGGTCGATAGCGCTTTCTACTGGATTAAAGAATATAACCTTGATGGGTTCAGACACGATGCCACCAAACACATTCCAAACGAGTATTGGCGCGCACTCACCCGCAAGTTGAGGGAGGAACTCATGGTTCCGTATCAGCGAAGAATTTTCCAGATTGGCGAAACCTTCGGAAACCGTGAGCTTATTGGTGGTTTTATTGGCAGCGGTTTGCTCGACGGTCAGTTTGACTTCAACCTTTATTTCGATGCCCGTTCGGTGTTTGGCTCCGACCAGGGATCATTCCAATTACTGAACCGGTCGCTGCATCAAACCTTCAATTTTTATGGATTTGTCAACCTCATGGGCAATATTACCGGCAATCACGACATGGCCAGGTTTATTTCCCTTGCAGGTGGCGATTTGCGGTTCGACGAGAACCAGATTGAAGCCGGTTGGAGTCGTGAAATAGGAGTTGGCGATCCGATTGGATACGACAGACTGGCATCGCTCATTGCTTTTATCATGACCATACCCGGTGTACCGGTAATTTATTACGGCGACGAAATCGGTATTCCCGGAGCCAGCGACCCCGATTCCAGAAGGCCTATGGTATTCGAAAACCTCACCGAAAATCAAAATCACTTAAGAGACCGCACTTCAAAACTTACGGGCATCAGGAGTCAAAACCTGGAATTTATTTACGGCGATTTCAAAACCCTGCATGTTACCGACGAAACCTTTGCATACTCAAGAAGTCATTTTGGCGATAAAAGCATAGTAGTGTTTAACAAAAGCCGCCTGCCACAAACAGTAACGTTTGAGCTTCCTGGACGGTTTGCCGCACTTGAGTATTTGAATAATTTCGGGTCGCAGTTTGTCATCGAAGGTTCAACACTATCAGTAGAGCTGCCTCCAAGTGGATTCGAAATTTTGAACAGCAGATAAACTGTTAATTTATGTCAGCCAAAGAATATCCAAGAAAGCGTATTGCCCTGGTGGCACACGATAAACGCAAGAAGGACCTGCTTCAGTGGGTGAATTGGAACCGGAACGCTCTTTCCGAACAAATACTTTATTGTACCGGAACCACCGGCCGCCTTGTTGAAGAGGCCCTTATTGACCCTGAAACGGGAAAACCCCCTTCCAAAATAAATATTACCAAGTTGAAATCCGGCCCTTTGGGAGGCGATCAGCAATTGGGTGCGCTAATTGCGGAAGGAAAAATCGACCTGATGATTTTTTTCTGGGATCCCATGCAGCCCCAGGCCCACGATGTGGATGTGAAAGCATTGCTGCGGATTACCGTGCTTTATAATGTGCCTACAGCTTGCAACCGATCCACCGCCGACTTTCTGATTTCTTCAGAGTTCTTTGCAAAACCTTACAAGCGTATGCCCATGGATGTTAAGGGCTATTTGAACCGAAACATTGAATTAGACTAAAGTTGAAATAAATCAAACCAATCCAAATTATGAAAAACGTAAGATCTCTCTTTGCTGTAATGGTTGTTCTGGCAGTTGTTATTGCCGGCTTTACCGGATGTAGGCCTGCCGGGCAGGACGAACTTCCACTTTCGACGGTCTCGCACCCTGAGTGGAGCAAGAATGCGAATATTTATGAAGTGAATATTAGGCAATTTACCCCTGAGGGAACCTTCAAGGCTTTCCTGCCGCACCTCGACCGGCTACAGGATATGGGCGTTGATATTCTTTGGTTTATGCCCATTCAGCCCATCGGGATAGTGAATCGCAAAGGCACCCTTGGCAGCTATTATTCAATTAAGGATTACAGGGCTATCAACCCTGAGTTCGGCACCATGGAAGACTTCAAAACCGTGGTAAGAGAAGTTCAGGCCCGCGGCATGTACGTGATGCTCGACTGGGTAGCAAACCACACGGCTTGGGATCATCATTGGGCTACTTCGAACCCCGAGTTTTATACCCGCGACGAGAACGGCAACTTTATGGCTCCAAATGCCGACTGGAGCGATGTGAAAGATTTGAATTACGATAATCCTGCCGTATGGGATGCCATGATTGCCGAGATGCGCTTTTGGGTTGAAGAAATTGGTGTTGACGGGTTCAGATGTGATGTTGCCTACATGGTGCCGACCGAATTCTGGGAAAGGGCCATTAGTGAACTGGAGCAGGTAAAGCCCCTCTTTATGCTTGCCGAAGCCGAGGAGCCGGCTTTGAACCTGAATGCATTTGAAATGTCGTATGGCTGGAGGCTGCACCACATGATGAACGACATTGCCAACGGCCGTGCCGATGTTACCGCCCTCGACCAATATTTCTTTACCGACAATGCCGGAAATTTCCCCCGCGGGTCGTACAAAATGTATTTTATTACCAACCACGACGAGAACTCCTGGGCTGGTACCGAGTTTGAGCGTCTTGGTCCGGCAGTGAATGCATTCTCGGCTCTTACAGCAACCGTACCGGGCATGATCCTTTTATACAATGGACAAGAGTCAGGTTTTAACCGCAGGCTGGAATTTTTCGAGAAAGACTCTGTTGACTGGAATGGGTTCAGGTATCACGGATTTTTCCAAACGCTGCTTCATTTAAAAAGCCGCAATCAGGCACTTTGGAATGGCCTTGCCGGAGGACCAATGGAAAGGGTGAATACTTCGCAAGATCTTGCTGTGTTTGCTTTTGTAAGGGAAAAGGAAGAAGATAAAGTTTTTGTTGTCCTGAATCTTTCAGGCCAGCCATTGGATTTCACCTTGCTGGGCAACCGGTTTACAGGCACTTACACCGAAGTTTTCAGCGGTGAGGAGGTCACTTTTGTTGCCAACCAATCGCTCAATCTGGAGCCATGGGGTTACAGGATTTTTGAAAGGTAGGGAACTTCCTAACATGATAAAACCGTCGCGCTGCCTTTCTGCCGACGGTTTTATGTTTTATTGCCGTAATGTTTTCAATATGTTCTTCTTGGCTGCCTTATGTCTCAAAACGAGTAAGCGATTTAGATAATGCGCTTCAAGGTTGGTTGTAGATGCTTTAGAAGGCCTAATTATTTGATTTATAACAAGTTTCTGCAAAAGATTTCGTAAAATTAAGCGTCTGGAGTCGGGCTTCGTAAAATCCCATGTGCCCAACATCCTTCAAGATAAGTGCGTGTGCCTCTGCAGCAAGGGCCATTTGCACCCAAATGTTTTCGAAGGCAATTCTGGGGTCTTTATGCCCGGCAATGAACATGATCGGGTAGGCTGCATTTATCAGCACCTCGAGGGTGCTGCTCCTGTCCTTCATGCCTTCCTGGGCAGCAATAATGGCTTTTTTGTCCATTTTCTTCGCCTGTGCTACAAGCTCCGCAATCTGGGGAGCGCAACGCTCCTGGTTTTCCGGTGCAAAAAGGCCCGGAATAAAATTAAACAAAAAGCCCTGGTGGTCTTCTTTTATAATCTTGATGGATTTTTCGCGGCCTTCGCGGGCTTCGTCGCTGTCAACAAGCGATGTGCTATGATACAAACCCAGGCCTTTGATCAGTTTTGGATAATTCTTTGCTGCTGCCAGGGCGACGTAACCTCCCATTGAATGTCCAATTACCACTGCTTCGGAAATTTTTAGGTGGTCCAAAACAGATTTTACGACCTCACTCATAAGGTCCATAGTGTGAACTTCGGCCACACTTTCACTTTCACCATGACCAGGCAAATCGATGGCAATCACCCTGAACTTGTCCGACAATTCCTCAAGGTAATCTTCCCAAATGAGTGTAGATCCCGTAAAACCGTGCAGGAGTACCACCGCGTGCCCGGAACCTTTTTGCCTGAAGAAAACCTGAGAATCCTTAAATATGACTTTTAAAGTTTCAGCTTCCCGTTTCATGGACATTTTTTGCTTTTATATAGGTTTAAAATTAAGGTAAAAATTTATTTGAAAAACATTTATCTTATATTTTGTTTACTTTTACTTTGGAAAAATGTTGCAGGCTAATGGGTTAAGTTTATTATGAGTACTGGCGAATCATTTAAAGTGCTGGTTGTTGACGATGATCAGCACAATTTATTGTTGTTAAAACAAATTCTGAAGAAAGAACCCTATCAGGTCGAAGGAGTCACTTCAGGATCCGAAGCAATCAAGATGTTGGAAAAGGACTTGTTCGACCTGGTGCTTCTCGATATCTTAATGCCTGAGATGGATGGGTTGGAGGTATGCCGTCTCTTAAAAGCCTCACATCGAACCAAGAAAATTCCGATAATTTTTATCACGGCCTTGAGGAATGTCCATGAGGTTGTTCAGGGCTTCGAGGCGGGAGCCGTTGATTATATCACCAAGCCGTTTAACCGCCAGGAGTTGACCGCAAGGGTAAGGACACACCTGCAACTAAAGAGCTCTTCCGATATTATTTCCGAACAGAACCTCCAGTTGAAGCTTGAAATCGATCACCGCAAGCAAACCGAAGAAAAATTCCAGGCACTTTCGCAATCGGCCTTCGAAGCCGTGATGTTTGTAAAAGAAAATCAAATTATAGAGGCAAACAGAGCAGCTTTGGATGCTTTCCAATTTGATGCAGAAGCCTTCTTCAAGTTTCCGGCTGTCCAGATTGCGGCAGGCAACCATCAGAAAGCCCTGGCCGAAATATTGAAAGGAGACCTCCCTGGCCCTTGGGAAATGGAGTTTATACGCAACGACGGAACCAAGTTTTATGGACAGTTGAAGCACCAGTCTTTTGTTTATCGAAACGCACACATCAACGTTTTGGCCGTAAGTGATATTACTCGTTTAAAGGAATTGGAAAACCAGGTGCGCAATGCCATAACCGAAACCGAGGAGCGCGAGCGTAAGCGGTTTGCAATGGATTTGCACGACGGCCTGGGAGTTTTGCTTTCAACCCTGAAAATCTATGTTACCCTTTTGCAAAAGCCTCAAAAATCGGAAGAAGACCGCGATCATCTTATCAATGAGATAAAAACCAATCTGAACGAAGCTGTGGCTTCGGCAAAACGCATCGCCAACAACCTAACGCCCAGTACCCTAGACCACTACGGTCTGATGCCTGCCCTCGAATCTTTCGCACAAGGCGTCATGCGTTCAGGTGCTTTGAAAATTCACCTTTCGGGCAGCCTGAAACTGAACAGGCCAGCCAAAAACATTGAGGTCAACCTCTACAGGATTTGTACAGAGTTGATTAACAACACCCTGAAGCATGCCGGGGCAAAAAATGTGTACATCAATCTCGACCTGCACAATGGCAAAGTGGATATGAGCTATACCGACGACGGGAAAGGATTCGATTTCAACCAAGCATTGCTGAATGACGCCGCCGGGCACGGTTTGAAAAATATTCAGACCAGGATTCAGTTTCTGAATGGCCGGCTAACTTCCGAAAAAAGCCGGAAACGTGGAATGTCGTTGCGCATGGAAATTCCTTTAAAATAAAAAAGCTGGCAGATTAGATAATTTGTTTTTAATTTTGAATGTAAAATTCGGTTAGTAGGCTGTTATTTTATAGAATCGTTTATGGAAAAAAAAACCAGGATAATGATTGTCGAAGACCACCACATCTTTCGTAAAGGTCTTCACTTGCTTCTGAGGGAAATGCCCGGGGTAATGATTTGTGGTGAAGCTAACAATGGGCAGGAGTTTTTGGATACCTACGAAAAATTGCAGCCTGACATTGTTTTTATGGATATCCAAATGCCGGTCCTTGGCGGGATCGATGCTACCAGGGAGGCGCTCAAACGTGACCCAAACTTGAAGGTTGTTGCTATCAGCATGTTTGGAGAAGAGGAGTACCTTGTAAGCATGCTCGAAGCGGGTGTGAAAGGTTTCCTTTTAAAAACCGTTGAGGAACATGAATTGCGAAAAGCAATTGCGTTGGTGTCGGAAAACAAAAACTATTTTTCTGACGAATTGATTCCCACTCTTACTTCTTCACTGGTAAGGAGCATGAACAAAGGAAGTACCACTGAGCCTGAATTGCGCGAAGAACTAACCAACCGCGAACTGGAGGTGCTCAATCTCATTTGCAAAGGATTCACCATAAAAGAAATTGCCGACAAGTTGTTTATCAGCCAGCGAACCGTCGATGGGCACAAGGCCAACCTGTTCAGAAAAGCAGGAGTCGACAGCAGTGTAAAACTTGTAACCTTTGCAATTAAAAACAAACTCTATAAGGTGTAGGGTTTGCTAAAACCCTGAAGAGCCATTTACTTCTTGCTCCGGTCTTCGCAAAGCTCCATAAGTACCCCTTGGGTTGATTTTGGATGCAGAAAGGCAATATCGAGCCCCTCAGCTCCTTTTCGCGGTGCCTTGTCAATCAATAGCACGCCCTTGCTTTCGAGACTCTGAAGGGCACCTTCAATTCCCTGGGCGGCAAAAGCCAAATGGTGAACTCCCTCGCCTCTTTTTTCAATGAATTTTCCAATGGGGCCTTCTGGGTCGGTCGATTCGAGCAACTCAATCTTGGTCTGGCCAAGCATGAAAAAGGCCGTTTTTACTTTTTGATCCTTCACTTCTTCAATGGCGTAACATTTCAAACCCAATACTTCTTCGTAAAATTTTATGGATTCTTCCATGTTTTTTACGGCTATGCCAATATGCTCAATGTGTGTAAGTTTCATTTTATGGAGTTTTTTTTAGAAAGTTCTTTTATATTTCTGTTTCATTCAATTTGAAACCACCCAGTTTACTTCTGAATCCCAATTTTGTCGTATTTGAATAGTCTGAGGTTTTACAAAAACCGGTTCAGGCTGCCTTCTTTTCATAAAATGACCTGTATCCCATATTCCGTTTTTGTTCAGGTCGTGTATCAGCCTGATATGGTAAGTAGCCGGTAGCAAATGGGGAATTACACAAGCCCCTCCGGGAGGCACCAACATTTCGTGAAGCAAACGGTCTTGGCTGTCGGTCAGGTGCAGTAAAAGCTGCCCTTTTTCGGTTTCAAACCGGATGTTTAAAAACAGCGTTCCGTAATCCTCTGGCTTAGTGGTGCTGAATGTAGATCGCAGGGTATCGTTTGAATATCCGAAAATATCGGTCAATGCTCCCGGCAACATCAGGAAGTGGTAACGTTTGTCTTGTTCTAAGGGCGTTTGCAGGGTCAGTTTTCGGTTTAGGGGTGCAACCAGAGAAAAATCGGGCTTTACCAGCACCGAATCTGCGTCCATCATAAAAATGAGGGTCGTGTCGAACGACAGTAAGGGATTGTCGGCAATGATTTGGAGGGCGCTGAAGTAAGGCAGCGAGGCCTGACCTACAGTGTTCAGTCTTACGGGAGTTTTTGGTGTTGGAACTGTCTCGTTTGGTCGAAGGCGCACGGCACGGGGCTGGGTAGCAATTCTGATTGTATCCAAAATCAATGACCGGTCAGAAACTTCCAGGAATAAAGAATCAGGCACTGGTGGTAAGACCCAGAGGTGCAAAGTGTCGCCACCTGCCCAGGGCTCTGACATATACCAGGTCTCTGGCAGCGTTTGGCTCAAATCTCTGAATACAATTGAGTCGAAAGGCACTCTGAAATTCAGGTTTATGAAACCTTTCCGTGGCACCGAAGTCGAAACAAGCCGCTGCAGGGTATCCGGCTCCAAAAACATGTTCAATTCCAGATTTAGCGCCTGTATTTCGTTGTAGTTTATTAAGGAGGTATCCGCAATACTCACTTCCTCCCGTCGGTTCATTACCCCAGGACCCGTTCTTTGAGGAGTGTCGGTTGCCCTGGCAGGACGTGCTCCGGTTCCTGCTGGCTGTTCTTGGTCATCTTCGACAAACGGAACCGTATCAGCAGGCAGCAGAGCCGGATCTACCCAAACAGGTACAACCAGCGTGTCTAAAAAGGCAATGCGCTCTGTTGGCAGGTCGAAAAGGAAGTTGGCATTCAGATCGTTGAGGGCAAAAATCATATAAGTGCCCGTTGCGATATTCCCAATCCGGAATCTGCCCTCCTTGTCGGTTTTGGCCAAATATACCGGTGGTTCTTTGTAAGGAACTGAATCGTTGCCCGGATGGTAAAGCATTACATATACCTCTTCCTCAGGTTTTTGGCTAAAGGCATTGGTTACCACACCCGATAGGGAAAGGGAATCCACAAATGGGCCTGTCGAAAAAACCACTTGAAAATTGGGGATGGCGTTGCCTTCGGTAATATCGGAAATGGCATTGCCAAAAAAGAAATTATAGGTGGTGTTGGCCCTAAGGGTATCCTGCCATTGTAGAATAACGGATCTTCCCCTTATTCTCGCCTGTGGCTCGTTTGGAAGGGGTGGCGACACCAGCAGTTTTTGATCGATATTGGTTAGCTGGACAAATTCGTTGAAGTACAACCGAACCTCATCTCCTACAAAATTGGGCGCGTTTATCGGCGGAGTGCTACGCAATAACTCCGGAGGCGTTTCATCTTCAGGCCCCCCGGTTGGGGCTACCACATTGGCACAGGAAAAAAGGAACAGAATTGTTACAATACCGGCAACCCCGGTTATAAAAACAGGGATTCTTTTTAATAGCCAGGAAATGGTTTTCCTTAGGTTCAATGTAATTGCTTTAAGTTTTGCAAAATTATCAATTATTTACAGTGGTGCACTTCTATCTTGTTGCACGTAGGCCCCCGGTAGTAATTCGAAATGGTAATTTTTGCTCAAAAAATGATCCAAAACCTTTGGAAGCATAAAGCGGCAGTTGATAATCGCCTGAGGTGAATCGTGAAATAGCACGATGCTTCCATCATGTGTCTTGCTGAGTAGTTTTCTTAAGGAATGATCATTATGGATCTTCCCGCTGTAGTCTTCTGCCGAAGCGCTCCACATCACTATTTGAAAACCCATTTTGCGGAGAGTTGCCGTTTGTTTTGGTGTAATTCGTCCAAAAGGTGGCCTAAACAAAGACAGGGGCATGGTCTGAGTGTGCTTACCTGCATTTTCCGTATAGGTTGCCGTTGATGTTTTCCATCCGTCGAGATGCAGCCACCCGTGGCTCCCCAAACCATGACCTCCTTTTAGAATATCGTCCACAAGCTCGGGATGTTGATCGGCTTTTTCGCCCAATACGAAAAAAGTTGCCTTTACCCGAAAGGAATCGAGCACCTCAAGCACCTCGGCCGTGATTCCGGGATTGGGGCCGTCGTCAAAAGTCAGATACAGGCGCTTCTGCCCGGCGGGCATCTGCCACAACAGGTGCTTTTCGGTAAGGCATTTGAGCCAGAAAGGAGGTTTTTGTACGAAACTCAATCGTTATATACAAAAAGGTGCATGTTAACACAAATCCAATCGTTCTATGCAGTTAGCTGCATTGCGGTTAAGTTTATGACCCATAAGACTTGTACCTCCTGAAAACAGGTTTGCTTTTAGCCTGTTTACGGGAGGTACAATGCTTCATTTATTTTTGCTTCAAATGGGTGTCCTATCTTCGTCCATAAAGACGTGTCAATTCCAGCAGGTCCTCAGCCATCTGTGGATTGATCGCCTCTTTCCGGTAGCGCCATTTCCAGTATCCGGATGGTTTGCCAGGGAAATTCATACGAGCATCCGAGTCAAGCCTGATCAGGTCTTGCATTGGCGCTATGGCAGTGTCGGCAACCGTACTCCATGCAAGCTTTATGAACGACCATGCCGGGTCGGTCTCATCCACATGGAAGTATTTTTTCATTAGAAGACGGTCTTCATCCTTCACCGATTTGAATTGCCCCAGGGTAGTGTCGTTATCGTGGGTTCCCGTGTAAACCACGCAATTTTTATTGAAGGTGTGGGGCATAAAGTCGTTTTCTTCGGCGCTGTCGAAAGCAAACTGGAGTATTTTCATACCCGGGAGGCCGAAACCGTCGCGCAACTCTATCACATCGGGAGTTATTACGCCCAAGTCTTCGGCAATAATGGGGGGGTTGTCGAGTTTTTGGTAAAGGGTTTCGAGCAGTTCAATTCCAGGAGCTTTGATCCATTCGCCTTTTATGGCGGTAGTCTCTCCAAAAGGTACAGCCCAGTAGGCAGCCAGACCTCTGAAGTGGTCAATTCGAATCACGTCGTAAAGAATCAGATTGGCCTTAATGCGTTCTACCCACCAGGAGAATTCATCATTTTGAAGGGCTTCCCAGTTGTAAATCGGATTGCCCCAAAGCTGGCCTGTTTCGCTGAAATAATCGGGTGGAACACCAGCTACAGTGCGTGGTTTCAGCTTGGCGTCGAAGTCAAAAAACTCGGGTTTCGACCAGGCATCGGCGCTGTCGGCTGCCACATAAAGCGGTATATCGCCAATGATTTTTATGTCGTTCAGGTTGGCATAAGCCTTTAATTCCTGCCATTGACGGAAAAACAAAAACTGCAGAAATCTGTAAAATGCTATATCGTCGGCCAGTTTGTCCTTTAGTACAGATAGAACGTCGGGCTTGCGGGTCTTTGCCCCTGATTCCCATTCCGACCAGGCCTTACCGCCAAAATGATTTTTCAATGCCATAAAAAAGGCGTAATCTTCGAGCCAGAACTTACTTTTTTTGGCAAAGTTTTCATACTGTATCTGTCGCATCCTGTGGTTGTTGGCCTTAAACCTGGCATGTGCTTTTCGCAGCAGCGGGTATTTGTACTGGTAAACTGCACCAAAATCTACCTCGTCGGCATTAATATTTGCTTCTGCAGGAAGTTCATTGGATTCAAGCAGACCTTCATTGACCAGTTTCTGAAGGTTTATCAGCAGCGGATTGCCCGCGAATGCAGAAAAGCACTGGTAAGGCGAATCACCATAACCGGTATGCCCTAAGGGAAGAATTTGCCAAATCTTTTGCCCTGCAAATACCAGGAAATCTACAAACTCATAAGCTTCTGCGCCCAGGGTGCCTATACCATAGGGGCCTGGCAGCGAGGTGATATGCAACAGTATTCCGCTCGAACGCTCGTTTTTCATTTCATTAACCTTTTTTTGAATAACCTTTTAATAATAATTTGACCTTATTGCTTTACCCTGCTGTTTGTTTTCTAACAATGACAAAGATAGGAGGGTATGACGCAGGCAATGAGTTTGTTGCTTTATGAACCTTCCGTATCGAGGGGTTGGTCTTTTACGACAAAAACAAAAAGGCCGCCAACGATCATGAAGACTCCCGCCAATACAATTATATAAATTGCCTGACCATCAAAGAGAAATTTCAGTATTTGGCCACCAATGAGTCCGCTGATAATCTGTGGAATGACCACTGTAAGATTAAACAACCCCATATAAACACCAATACGTTTGGCCGGCAAGGTGCCAGACAATATGGCGAATGGCAATGCAAGAATTGCTGCCCAGGCAATACCAACGCCAATCATAGAAACCAAGAACATGTGTTGTCCCGTGAATAAATACGTGGAGATATAGCCAACACCACCTAAAATAAGCGAATAAGAATAAACCGCTTTACGGCCAAACAGCTTGATCAGCTTGGGAAGCGCAATAGAGTATAGGGCTGCCACAAGGCTGTAAACAGCAAAGCCGATACCTACCCAGTTTCCGGCCCTTTCGAAAGCGGCTCGTAAGGATTGGTCGGTTTCTGTTTCCGGATTAAAACCCACAGGCACACCAAAATAATGCTGAGATACGGCTGTGGTTGAATAAACCCACATTAAAAACAACGGAAACCATGAAAAGAACTGCACAACAGCCAGTTGCTTCATGGTTTTGGGCATGTTTCGCAAAAGGCTGAATAAACTTTCCTTTTTAGCTTTATCTTCCTCGGTAATATTGTTGTACTTTTCAAACTCCTTAGGCGGGTATTCCCTGGTCTTCAGAACGGTAACCAAAACACTTACAAGAAGCATTGCGCCTCCGATATAGAACGACCAGATCACGGATGGCGCCACCTGGCCTGGAGGTGCCTCATTGGCTGTTCCAAAGGCTGTGAGTATAAACGGAAGAGCCGAACCTATTACTGCTCCAACATTGATCAGGAAACTTTGCACGGAGTAACCAACATTCCGTTGCTCATCGGGGGTCATATCGGCAACTAAAGCCCTGAAGGGCTGAAAAGTAACATTAAAAGAGCCATCCATTAAGGCGAGAAGTAAAACCAGGCCAATGATTCCACCAATTCCATAAATTAAGGGAGCATTTGGCATCAAAAACATGGAAATCATAGCCACTAAAGCCCCAAAGAAAATAAATGGCATGCGCCGTCCCATTCTGGTCCAGGTCCTGTCGCTTGCAGCTCCGACCAGTGGTTGTACCAGAAGCCCCATAACCGGTGCAACGATCCAATAAAGGGACAAGTCGTGCGGATCAACTCCAAGGGTTGTCAAAATTCTGCTCACATTAGCATTTTGAAGCGCAAATCCAAACTGCACTCCAAGAAAACCAAAACTCAGATTCCATATTTGCCAAAAACTCAAATTTGGTTTCTTACTCATAGATTATTTAGTTGAATTTGATAACGAAAAATATTCATGGGTTGTATAACCATTCCAACCTTTAAATGGAACGAGTTTGCCCTTATTTAGACCATTATTTCGAATAAAATCATGGCGGGTAAAGGTAATTCATTTTTTTACTTCAGAATAGATTTGGAGCAACTTGCAAAACGCCCTTCAGCTGTCTCTACTACAAGGCTTTAAGGTTTCTCAGGAAGATGGTTTATGAGATATTTTGCCAACGAATTCTCCAGGTCTTTTTGGTTCATTAAATGTTAAGATAATTCATCAGTGACTCGAACCGATGGTTCAGCAGATCGTCGAGCTTGCTCTCTTCCGAAAATGAAGCCAATATCTGATAATTATATCGGTGAAAGGTTTGTATTACAGGTGATAGATCAATTCTGTTCAACTTTACGACTACTTCAATACGTTTGCTGTCGGGAAAAGCATTTACGTAAGAACTAAGCACCTTGGCATCATTGCTTTCTACAATGCGGGCTATTTCCGAAAGGGAATAATCATGATCATTCATTTCCAGAACAATGATGCCACCCGGCTGGCTAACAGAAGTAACGTTGGCCATTTCAATTAATATCCTGTCGATGGTTATGCATCCCAAATAATTCTCCTTTATATCAAGTACCGGCACCAAGGTTAATTTTTGTTCCGCGGCTATGCGCAAAACATCATAAAAATGCTGGTAGTTAAAAACATAGGGTCTCGTAAACGCAATTTTGTAATTTTCAATGGGTTCATCCATGATATTCATGGACAGGATGCTTGCTTCTGAAAGAAGCCCGATGTATTTTTCGTTGTTCACTACCGGTGCGTGCGAAACCCGGGCCTCTTCCAACCAAGCCAAAGCGGTACCTGCCTGGTCGCTGGATTTAAGTGGAGGCATAAAAACTGTTATCAAGTCTTTGGCAAGCATGGTAAAAGGTTTTTACCGTGTGAAGGTAAAAATAAATTTTTTGGGAACAGATTTCTTTTTTTGACCCATTAATAGAAATGATGAATTGTTGGTAAAAATTTCGGGTTTCATCGTTTTGTGCTAATTTTGTCTTCCACAAGTATCCGACCCGTTAGGGTTGTAGTTGCGGGAATAGCTCAGTTGGTAGAGCATCAGCTTCCCAAGCTGAGGGTCGCGGGTTCGAGTCCCGTTTTCCGCTCTGATTTTTTGATAGGAACATAAACATACCGCATGGGTACAGGCTTTAAACACAAACGGCCTTTCCTTGTGCGGTAATAATTTTTTGAGATATGACACGACTCAGTGTGAACATCAATAAGATCGCCACCCTGCGAAACGCCAGGGGAGGCAATGTACCCGATTTGCTCAAGGTGGCCATTGATTGCGAACGTTTTGGCGCACAAGGCATTACGGTTCACCCGCGCCCCGACGAGCGCCATATCCGCATGCGCGATGTGTATGACCTGAAACCGATAGTAACTACCGAGTTTAATATCGAAGGTTATCCTTCCAAAAAATTCCTGCAACTGATCTCCGACATTCGCCCTGCACAGGCAACCCTGGTGCCCGACCCGCCAAACGCCCTTACCTCCAATGCTGGTTGGGATACTTTAAAACATGCCGGATTCCTAAAGGATGTGATTGCCGAAATAAAAAGCTACGGAGTACGCACCTCCATTTTTATTGAAACCGATCCTGAATTGATTTACCGGGCAGCCGAAACCGGCACCGACAGGATTGAACTTTATACTGAGCCATACGCTGCGGCCTATGCTGCTGATCGCGCCATGGCAGTGGAGCCATTCGTAAGGGCTGCTGAAGCTGCCCACTTGGCCGGGCTTGGATTAAATGCCGGACACGACCTGAGCCTCGACAACCTGAAGTACTTCGCACAAAGGGTGCCATACCTGCTCGAGGTTTCAATCGGCCATGCACTGATTTCCGACGCCCTGTATTTTGGTCTTGAGAACACCATACAGCTCTATTTGCGCGAATTGCAGAAACATTAAGCTCATATCTTTGCTTAGGTTTGCGGGTAATATCGGAAACACGTATAGTTTCTAAGATTGTTGTTTAAGAATTCTTGCCAGCATGCAACTTTATTATAGGGAGGCCGGCTCTGGTCAACCCTTGATTATTCTACACGGACTTTTTGGCATGTCGGACAACTACATGTCGATTGCCTCTTCGCTGGCTTCCGACTTCCGGGTACTTACCGTTGACCAGCGCAATCATGGCCGCAGTGGGCACAGCAATATTTTCTCGTATGAGGCCATGAGCGATGATCTGCTGCACTTTATGGATGACAGGTGTCTGGACAAAGCCCATCTATTGGGCCATTCGATGGGTGGTAAAACCGCCATGCAATTTGCTTTCGATCATCCGGAAAAGGTAAACCGACTGGTGGTAGCCGATATGACTCCTGCCGAAAGGCCTGTGAACAGCCGTCATCAGCAACTTATTGAGCTGATGCTCAGCATCGACCTTGCAAAGTTTACCGGCAGGGTGGAATTGGCTAAAATGCTGGAAGATGAAATTCCATCATACCGGCTGCGTCAATTTATCCTGAAAAACCTTTATTTTAAAAGCAAAGACCAGCTTGGGTGGCGGCTGAATCTGCAGGATATTTATGATAATCTGCATGAGATGTTCAAAGGGGTAAACCACCGGGGTCGGTTAGCAAACCCAACACTTTTTCTTCGGGGCGAATTGTCGGATTATATTCAGGACTCTGATATAGAACTGATTGGGAAGTTGTTCGAAAATGTCGAAATTACGACCATTCCTGGAGCCGCACATTGGCTGCATGCCGACAATCCGGCATTTTTTACCGAGGCCGTTAGGAATTTTCTATTGAAGGAGGCTGATTTTGAAGGTTAAAAGTTAAGGATAAAGGATAAAGGATAAAGGAAAAAGGATAAAGGATAAAACTTGCTCTCTTTCGGCGGGTAAACTCTGCATGCAGCAAGCAGGCTGACGGCGGTCAGGGTTAAAGTATGAATCATTAAAAGTTGGAATCCGCATCGGCTTAATGGCAATGAAATTGCAGCTCAGTAAAACAAAAAACCGCCTCGGGATGAAGCGGTTTTAGTGGGCGATGACGGATTCGAACCGCCGACCCCCTGCTTGTAAGGCAGGTGCTCTGAACCAGCTGAGCTAATCGCCCTGAGTTTTTCTTAAAAGAACTTTGTTTTCTGATTCTGTCCCTTGGCAAAATACAAGGCGAATTAGAGATTGCAAAATTAAAGAAAAATCGTATCCTCTGAATTTTTTAAAAAACTTTTTTCAGAATGCTGTGAATACATTCTGTTGGCTCGAAAAGGCAATACTTGTCCGTGAGAAGTCAGCTGTAACTTATTCTGAAAAAAGAGGTACCAGCGAGAACGATTTTACATCGAACAGTCCCCGGTCGCTAAGTTTCAGTTCGGGAATTACCAGCAGCGCCATGAACGAAAGGGTCATAAATGGAGCCTGAAGGGTTGTGCCGAGGTTTTTTGCCACCATATCAACCAGTTTATACCATTTGGCGGTTTGGTATCCATCGTTTTGGGTCATAATGCCTGCCACCGGCAGGGGCAATAGCCAATGCCGGCTTCCTTCCACCGCTACGATGCCCCCTTGGCTCTCAATTAGCAGGTTGATGGCCCGAATGATGTCGTCGTCATTTGTTCCAACGGCCAGGATGTTGTGGCTGTCGTGCGCCACCGTTGTTGCCAGGGCACCGCTTTTCAGCCCAAAGCCCTTGATAAAAGCCAGGGCCGGTGGAGCCGGTTCATAACGGTTGAGGGCAACCAGTTTCAGAATATCATTGCCGGTGTCAGTTTCCACAAAACCATGCTCCACCCTGGGAGCAACCTCTATGGATTTTGTAAAGAGCTGCCCTTCAACTACCTGTATTACACGCATGTTGCCTGGCAGGGCTTTTACCTTCAACATGCCCGTATCAACCTGGTCACTGTGGAAGCGGTTAGGAGCATCTTCCTTAACGCTTTCAAGCAAGGTTTTTCCCCGTTCGGCCACCATTACACCCTCAATGTAAGTTTCGAGCACATTAAAATCCTTCAGATTGTCAACGACTACCAGGTCGGCCGCGTCGCCCTGTTGCAGCAACCCGTTGTTCAATCCGTAATGTAGTTTCGGAATAAGCGTTGCGCTGCGAAGCACGTCCAAAACATCGTAACCCAGTGCTATGGCCTTTTTTACCAAAAGATTGATATGACCAACGACCAGGTCGTCGGGGTGTTTATCGTCGGAGCAAAACATGAGCGACGAAGCATTTGAAGCCATCAGCGGAATCAGTGCATCAAAATCGCATGCGGCGCTTCCTTCGCGGATCAGAATCTTCATTCCTAAGGCCAGTTTTTCTTCTGCTTCTTCTATTGTTGAGCACTCATGATCGGTGGTAATGCCTTCTGATACATATCTTTTCAGGTCATCGCCCTGCAGTCCGGGGGCGTGGCCATCAATTACCCTGCCCGCATTTTTGGCATGCTGGATTTTTTGTATCACCTCTTCATCCCGGGCCAGCACCCCCGGAAAATTCATCATCTCGGCCAGGTAGCGGATCTCCGGATTTTTTAAAAGGTCTTTAATATCATCCGGGGTAATTTTAGCCCCCGAAGTTTCGAAACCCGTTGCAGGAACGCAGGATGGAGCCCCGAACCAAAACTTAAACGGCACGCGCCGGGCATTGGCAATCATGTATTCAACACCTTTTACGCCAAGCACATTGGCAATCTCATGCGGGTCGGATACGGCGCCCACCGTGCCTTGCACAACCGCCAGGCGGGCAAATTCCACAGGTGTAAGCATGGAGCTTTCGATGTGTACATGCGAATCGATAAGGCCGGGTATCAGGAATACATCCGACTTGGTGCCCCCCTCTGTTATACGGGCAATTTTACCGTCTTTAATATGCAGGGTGCCTTCAAAAATCCTGCACCCGGCAACATCCACAATTTTTCCTGATATCGAAAAGGTTTTGGTAGCGCTCATGGTTTAATCCTCAGGTTTTATTGAGAAGCGTGTTTAATTCCTTTTTTTTTAGTAGCCGTCTGATAACCGTCCAGCCGGTTCAAAAGCTTCATGAGACTATCTTCAGGATCTTATGGTCGGGGTAAACCAATATTTTTCTGATGTTCGGGTAGCCCATTTCATTCAGGAGCTGCGCATATTGTTCAATTTGGCCTGTATGGCCGGGGTGCTCGGAACCGGTTTTGTAGTCGATGACTACAGTTTGGTTTTCGAGCAATACTACCCGGTCGGGTCGGTACAGGTTGCCGGACTGGTCGAAAATGCGGGGTTCGCTCAGGGCGGTCACTCCTGGCATGAAACAGGGCCGCAAGGGCTCGCTGGCAAGCAATTCGGTCAGGCTCACAACCCAATCCTCCCTGGTTTTTGTATCTATGGCGCCCTGCGAATGGAGTCCGTCAAGCGCCGGCACTATGTCGGCAATGGTTTTGATGCGCTCCATAGCCTTGTGCAGCACCTTGCCCCGGTCGCGCTGCAATGTGAGCCCTCCGCTCTGGTCAGCAACTCGGGCTTGAATCTTAAGTGCTCCGGCTCTATTGCGGACATGGAGCCGTGAAAACACGGGGGCCTCCTCCGTCCTGGACTTGGTTTTAGTGTTAGCCTGCTCAAATCCGCCAAATTTATAAACCTGCTCATTCGCCTGGAAGGGTTCAATTGTTGACAAAAATCCTCTGAGCATTTGCGATAAGGAAGGGTATGCTCCCGGTTGTTTTTCCGGCTCCTTGCAAATAACAAACAATTTTTCCTTGGCCCTGGTAAAAGCCACATAGGCCAGATTGAGTTTGTCGAGGAAACTCCGGTTCATTTCCTCTTCGTAAAGGGTCTGGAACGGAGTGTTTTCAAGATGGTTCTTTGCATAGGGTATCCAGGCAGCTTCGAGGTTTTCAAGGCCATAGTCGCCAGGATTAACCCAGCATCCGTCCTTCCCTGGAGGGTTTCTGTCGAAGCTTGCAAACGGGAAAATCACTACCGGAAACTCCAAACCTTTCGCCTTATGGATTGTCATTATTCGCACAGCAGGGGTCCCCTCCGGCACAACCAGTGAAACCGTATTGCCTTTGCTGGCCCACCATTGCAGGAAGTCCATGATGGTAAGCGGATTCTTTTCGGCATATTCATACACGGCATCCAGAAAGAAGACAACAAACGGATTTGGGCGGCCATCAGTAAAAAAGCCATTGACTATGGCATTACAAACTTCGGTAAGACTCAGCGATGCGGCATCTGCCAGCTTAAACCCGATTCCGCTTTTTTCGTTAAGTTGGTCGATGATCGTTTGCCAGCAGGGCAAAATCTTTCTGGAAGCAGGAGAGAAAAACCCTGCATTCGACAAGCCTTGATGCAGACCTTGATTATGGTTGACTTTGCCTGAGTTGATAAGAAACCCCATCGCTTCCAGCCCGGAAACGGAATCATGACGGTTATGAAGAATTTTCAGCAACGACACAATGAAAATGACCTCCGGCGACTGACCGAGCAACAACGACTCGGAGGTTATCACCGGAATTTCTTGCTGCAACAGGTATCTGGCCACCAGGCTGGCCTTTGCGTTGGAGCGGCATAAAATGGCGATATCCTGATAAGGATGCCCGGCCTCCCTAAGTCTGCCAAGAATATCGGCAATTCGGCGAACCATCTGTTCGTCGGCCGGAACCAGGTCGTCCTTTTCCTCGAATATTATTTCGACATAGCCGCCTTTTGCCTCTGGCGCAGGTGCCTGATTTACTTCCAGGTAAATATTCTTGAGTTGCTCACTGAGAAACTGGTTGGCATAGCTGAAAAAGCGGTTGTTAAATTGCACTACTTCTTCTTTGGATCGGAAGTTTTGGTTAAGATTTTCCAGTTTGAAATTCCGGGTGAGCGTATTTTGCCAGGTTTGTCGGCCCGGCGATGGAATTTTCTCAGGAAGGGAAGGTAGGTACACAAACTGCTCCACATCGCCGTCGCGCCAACGGTAAATGGCCTGTTTGCCGTCGCCAACCACCAGGCTAAGCTGCCCGGTCGCAAGGCCATTTTCGACCAGGGGAAGCAGGTTTTGCCACTGCAGCACCGAGGTATCCTGAAACTCGTCGATCATGTAGTGCTGGTAACGCTCGCCCAGCCGCTCGTAAATAAACGGAACAGGCTGTTCGGCAATGATGGCCGAAATTTTCCTGTTGAAATCGGAAATATGCAAAAGCGATTGTTCGGCCTTAATTTGGTCTAAAATCTTTTTTACCTCATTGATCACACCAACCGAGAAAATGTGAAGGCTGATCGCCTTCAGCGCGTGGTAATGCGAAAGTGATCCGTTCGCCTCGCCCACTATTGCGTTGTAAAGCCGGGTTAGCTCTGGTTTAATGGCGTCAATGGCCGCCTTAGTCTGGTGGCTCGCCGAAGAGGCATACCACCTGCCTTCACAAATGGTTTTCACCACGTAACTCCCGGGAACAATTCTTTCTTTTACCTTTCCTGACGAAAGGGCAAGCAAATAACCATAAAACCCTTTCTCCTTCTGGAAAAACGCATCGGGGTCTATGCCGTGGTCATGGATCAGCCTGATGGCTTCCTGGGCTTTTAGTCGGGCGTTTTGCTCAAAGTTTTTTATTTCATCGTTGATGGACTTTTCAAATTCATGAAAGTGATCAAGAGTCAGGCTGTTGATCCGTTCAATAAAAGGACCGCTTGTTTCATCGAAAAGCGACTCTGCCAATTGGGCGATGTTGCGTTCAATCTCGGGGCTCCTTTCATCACTGGCTTCGCGCAATAGGTAATTGACAAGAAAACCTGTGAGCTGCTCGTCGGTGCCGGCGCGGCTTATAAGCAAGTCGACAGCCTTCGAAAGCAGGTTGGCCGATTCAAGTTCGGTTTCGAAACGTACCGGAACCCCCAGGTCAAAAGCAAAAGTGCGTACCACCCGGTGTACGAAACTGTCGATGGTGCTGATGGAAAAATCCGAATAATTGTGTAAAATTTTTGTCAGAGCGTCTTGAGCATTCACAACAACCTGCTCTACGGCAGGAGGGGTGATGCCTTGATTTTTGAGATCGTCACAGATTTTATCGAAAAGCTCAAGCGACTTATTCCGGAGGGACGAATTTTCGGCAAGAGACGACAATCCATACAACTCGCCCAGGATGCGGCTTTTCATTTCGGCCGCGGCTGCATTGGTAAAGGTAACCGCCAGGATCTGGCTCATTTTCTCAGGGTTCAACAGTACCAGCTTCAGGTATTCCTTTACCAGGGTATAGGTTTTTCCACTACCAGCCGACGACCTGTAAACATGAAAGCAGCCTTTTTCCATGCGTGTTTAAATGGCTAAGCTAATCAATTTTCCGGTTTGAATCCTGTCACCGAATCAGTACAATCATTCAGCGCAGCAATTGTTGCATTTCTAAAATAACCATAATTCTTACCGTGTAATTTGCCTGTACTGGTTAATTTTTGCACTTTTGGAATTTATATGGTGGGTAAAGTCGCCCGGTGGTTTTAATTTTCAAATGTACCAAGAATGCCCCTCGAAACTGAACGAAAATTTTTAGTGAAAGGTGCTTTTAAGCACCTTGCCTCGGAAGCGACTCGGATCACCCAGGGCTACCTTTGCTCGGTTCCGGAACGCACCGTGCGTGTGAGGGTGCATGGCCAATGGGGCTATTTGACAGTGAAGGGCAGCAGCAGCCCCTCCGGAACCACCCGCTACGAATGGGAAAAGGAAATCTCTCTTGACGAAGCTCTTGATCTGTTGAAAATCTGTGAGCCCGGCCAGATTGATAAAATCCGGTATCGGGTAGAAGCAGGAAATCATGTTTTCGAGATCGACGAATTTTTGGGAGACAACCAGGGGCTGATCATTGCCGAAATCGAACTCAGGGATGAGAACGAACACTTTGAAAGGCCCGTTTGGCTGGGCGAGGAGGTTACAGGCATCCCCAAATATTACAATGCCATGTTAGTCAAAAACCCATACTGCAGATGGAGCTAAATTGCTGAACCTAACTTGTGTTGATTTAAATGTATTGTGCTGAAAATATTTTAAAGAATTAAAAAACAAGCAGTTAAATAGACTATATTTGATTTGAATCCGGAGTAAGGCTCAGATGCCCGGTTAAACTTTGTTTATATGGATAAGAATTTTGTTGTAAAAAAGCACTCAGGAGAACAGGAAGAGTTTAATCCCGCAAAACTGCTGTCGTCGCTGATGCGGTCAGGGGTTGATGAAGGAACGGCTAAACTTGTAATGCAGGAGTTGTACGAACACCTGTACGACGGCATCACCACGGAACAGATTTATCGCAAAGCCTTCAGGTTGTTGCAAAAAAAGCTGCGCACCAGTGCAGCCCGCTACAGTCTGAAAAAAGCCATCATGGAAATGGGCCCTTCGGGGCACCCGTTTGAGCATTTGGTAGGCGCCATTATCGGGCACCTTGGCTATCAGTTTGAAGTCGGCGTTACGTTCCGTGGCAAGTGTGTTTCGCACGAGCTCGACGTTTTGGCCCGCAACAGCCATGAGATGTTTATGGTGGAATGTAAATATTACAACAGCCAGGGCAAAAACTGCAATGTGCAGGTGCCATTGTATATCAATTCCCGGTTCAACGATGTGAAAGCCGTTTGGGAGCTAAATCCGGCCAACAAAGGGCTGAAGTTTTCCGGTTGGGTGGTTACCAACACCCGCTTTAGCAGCGATGCAGCCGACTATGGAAAATGTGCAGGGCTTAACCTTATAGGTTGGGACTACCCGAGAGGAAACAGCCTCAGGGAGCTTATCGAACGGTATGGGCTGTTTCCGGTTACCGCGCTTACAACCCTTTCTAAAAAGCAAAAGGATATGCTTCTTGGAGCCAATCAGGTGCTTTGCAGGCAGTTGCTCGAAAACAAAGCAGCTCTTGGCATGCTGGGTCTCGATAAGAAGGATAACCAGAAGGTTTTGAATGAAATAATAGAACTTACAGGGGTTCAACCCTGACCTCACCGGATTTGAAGGATTATAGTATTTTCGTAAAAAACTAAAACTATTTTGAAAAATGAAAACCAGACTTTCATTGGCGATTAGAGCAACTATTTTCAGCCTCTTTGTGCTGACACACCTGGTAACGCAAGCCAGGGTTGTTGAGCCGCAAAGAGTAGAACCTCCGTTTTGGTGGGTCGATATGCACCACACCGAGCTTCAGATTATGGTTTATGGAAAAGATATTGCCCAAACCCGTGTAGAGATCAACCAACCCGGTGTTGTGCTCAAAGAAGTGGTTGCCGTTGAAAACCCGAACTACCTGTTTATTTATCTCGACCTTTCGGATGCCGCCCCAGGAAGCTTCCCCATCAATTTCCGTTCGGGCCGACGGGTGCTTTATACGTATAATTTCGAGCTCCGCGAGCGTGAGGCCGGCTCTCGCTACCGCCGTGGGTTCGACGCCTCCGACGCCATTTACCTGCTTATGCCCGACCGCTTTGCCAACGGCAATACCGCAAACGACAATGTGCCCGGAATGCTCGAGGGGGTTGACCGCGCCAACCCCAACGGCCGCCAGGGTGGCGATATTCAGGGAATCATCAACCATCTGAATTATTTTCATGAGATGGGCATTACCGCCCTCTGGCTCAACCCGGTAACCGAAAACAACCAGCCCCGTTACTCATACCACGGCTATGCACAGACCGATTTTTACCGAGTCGATCCCAGACTGGGAACCAACGATGATTTTAAGCGGCTGGTAGATGAAGCCGGCAAGATGGGTATTAGAATTGTAAAGGACATGATTTTTAATCATATTGGAAATAATCACTGGTGGATGCATGATCTGCCCTCGAAAGACTGGATAAACCAATGGCCCGAATTTACCAGGACGACCTACAGGATGAGCTCGATTGTTGACCCCTGGGCCGCCCGGTCTGACTACAAACGTATGGTTTACGGCTGGTTCGACTACCACATGCCCGACCTGAACCAGCGCAACCGCCTGCTGGCAACTTACCTGAAACAAAACAGTGTATGGTGGATTGAGTATTCGGGAATCCAGGGCATTCGCAAAGATACCCAGCCCTACCCCGACAAAGAATTTATGTCGGATTGGGGTAAGTACATCATGAGCGAGTACCCCAACTTCAACATCGTGGGCGAAGCATGGAGCGGCAACCCGGCTGTAATAAGCTACTTCCAGGGTGGAAAAATGAACCACGACGGCTACGATTCGCACATTCCCAGCGTTTTCGATTTTGCCCTTTACGATGCCATCGGGCTGGCCTTCGAAGAAACAGCCCCGGGCTGGTCATCAGGACTTATGCGCCTTTACGATGTGCAGTC
>DATIKH010000096.1:0-2366 GCA_035477775.1 Bacteroidales bacterium
ACACTACATATGAAACTCCAGCTATGTTCGGTTTTTCTGGTTTTTTTTCTTGTCTCTTCATTAAGCGCTCAGAAGAATTTTGGAAGGACTTGGGCCGAAGGTAGATTAACCTGGGAGGATTTCGCAGTAAGGGAAAACGCCCAGGGAAAATCAGAACTTAGGTATTTTTTTACATATTATACCGGCCGACAACGGTTCGGCGACACTACCGTGGTAAGGTTTTTTGCAATATGCTATCTTGTTCCACATGCATCGTGGGTAAATCCCGATTTTAAGACCGACCAGGTTTTGAGATACAACCAGGTTGTTTTTGATATTCTAGAAATGACCAGACGCACATTACAATATGAGTTCGACAGGGCAATTTCCCCCATAAGCCTTGATAGAAAACTGAGACGGGCAATTAATATGGCAAGAGATGAAATAGAAAAATTTAACCATGAAACGGACGACGGGCTGAATATGGATGTTATCATTTTCTGGGAGCAAAAGCTATCGCAACAACTTGAAAATTTACCTGATAGAAAAATCCCTGAATTTGAAGTTCAAAATTTTGGGTATGGAATGCATGCGGGGATTGGTATAGGAGCTTTTACAGGCTCACTGGGCGAGCATTTTAAGCCTTCATTTAATTTTCTGTTTGGGTTCGATTTTGCGTTTAAAAATTCGACTATCTTTATGAATGGTACTCTGGCATGGAACAGCGTAAGAACCAATTATTTTTCGGAGGTGAATTGGCATGCAGGCCGGCCTGCATATATTGCTATAGTTGATTTATCTTACGGTTATGCTCTGATAAATAACCATAATGTAAAGGTTAGTCCTTTTGTTGGGTTGGGAATAACCGAATTTTCCGAACAAACCGGAGAGAACACTCTCAATAAAATAAGAATGGTTGATCACAGCGTGATCTTCGGATTAAATGTTGATTACAAATTGCGAACAAGAATTAATATTCATCCGCTCCTTTTTATGAGTGCCAGGGAGCAGGTGGTGGGTTCGGTCAGGGCGAGGCTTTATGTCACCAGGGCAAGGTATTTTTACGATTTGAGGGGATATACAGTTAATTTTACCTTAGGCTTTAGTGGATTCGGGAATTTAATACGATTGCAGTGATCAGCAACCTACCCAAAATTTAGAAGTATATCTGTTTAAAAATCAAGTTGTAGTTTCAATAAAAAAATCAACCGACATAAGAATTAAACATAACTAAACCTTTAAATCCAAATCGAATGAAAATCTTAAACCGGTTCCATTCAGTATCTTTCGGGGTTTTGGCTTTACTTGTTTTTCTCATGGCTTCCCGGCCGGCTGCAGGCCAGGAAATTTTCAGGTTTAACTTCAACGACCAGGGCAAAATAGTGCCTCAGGAGTATGCACAATATTACCGATTGGCCCCTTTCGACCTGGGCAATTTCAGGTTTCACGGCGAAGTGCGCGATTTTTATCTGAATGACACGCTCAGGATGCTGGGAACCTATGATAATGGCCGCAAGCACGGACAGTTCACTTTTTTCTTTCCTAATGGACTCACTGAAAGCAGGGGAAGTTACGTTAACGACAGGCGAACAGGTCGTTGGGAGTTTTTTTACGATAATGGTCAGTTGAAACAAGTAGCTTACATTTTGAATGTCATTGGCCGCAGGCTTCAATTTATAATCACAGAGTTTTACAGCAAAGAAGGTGAGCCAATAATTCAGCATGGAACAGGGCAATGGGAACTCGTGGCCAACATTAGGTCTTTGAACGATCCAACCAGCCTAAAAAGGCTCAAGGGGGAATTCAGGGACAGTCTCAAGCATGGCGAATTCAGGTTGTACAGGGTTTCTGACAACAGGCTCCTTGTAACCGAAAGATTCAACCGTGGAAGTTTTATCAATGCGAAGTTCCATGAATCTCCAGTACCAGGAGGATTTGGTACATTTGAGTTTTTAGATAAACTTCCCGACCTCCACATTGAAAGGTTAGCTAACCTGGAACAACTTAAACTTGATACAATCTTTTTTTCATCCAATCTAAGCCGGGCCGATCCGGTTGCTTTTTTCAAGGCTGTTACCGGCCGGGAAGTTTCCATCATGGAACGAGTTGCCGATTATCGTTACGGAACCCATGCCTTGTTTAGGTTTATTATGGAAAACATTCGCTATCCCCTGGAAGCCCGTGAAAGAGGTATTACAGGAAGGGTGTTTGTAACAGTTCAAATTGATGCACAGGGAAACACTACAGGAATAAGTGTCCAAAGGGGGGTACACGAATCACTCGACAATGAGGCCGTAAGGGTAGTAAGCTTGATCGACAGCTGGCTTCCGGCCCTTCGCGATGGTGTGCCCGTAGAATCCGAAATTACCGTTCCGATTACCTTTTTA